>CALDUB010000221.1 GCA_937923465.1 uncultured Saprospiraceae bacterium | reverse complement strand
GCTTCGACAAAAGTATTGGCATTAAAAGATTCGTAAAAATAACCACGGTCGTCCTCGAAAATACGTGGTTCGAAAATAACTAAATCTGGAAAGTCTGTTTTTATGAAAGGCATTTTGAATGTATAATGTTAATTGTATAATTTTTTGTTTCTGGAAATCGTCCGTATAGTTAGACTTACGAATATAACTAGAGTAACATATTGTTATGAAGGCAAAATTTTAACCAACTTACAAGAAAGAAGGGAAAAATTATAAAATGTCGATTGTCAAATGATTAATAGCAGAGAGTATTTGACATTAGACAATCAACATTTTACATTTATTTACTTCTTACGGAAGAATATACCCATTGGTACACCTTTGAAATCGAATTTTTCACGCATTTTGTTTTCCAAAAAGTTCTTGTAGCCCTCACGGACATACTTTGGATTATTACAGAAAAACGCAAAAGCAGGATAGTAAGTCGGCAACTGTGTAATATACTTGATTTTGACAAAACGACCACGGTTAGACGGTGGAGGATTGTTTTCTAAAATTGGCTGCAAGTAATCATTCAACTGTGAAGTCGTGATACGACGGTTACGATTTTCGTGAACCTGTAAAGCTGCATCAACAGCTTGGAAAATTCGTTGTTTTTCCAATGCGGATACAAACAAAATCGGTAAATCACGGAAAGGCGCAAAACGCTCACGGATTTCTTGTTCCATGTCACGCGCCGTATTGGTTTCTTTCGCCACCAAATCCCACTTGTTCACCAAAATAACGATACCCTTGTTACGTTTTTGTGCCAAACGGAAGATTTTTAAATCTTGCATTTCCACACCCAAGGTTGCATCAATCATTAGAACAATCACATCTGCATTTTCTAAGGCACGGATGGCACGCATGACCGAGTAAAACTCTAAATCTTCGTGAACCCTTGCTTTTTTACGAATACCCGCAGTGTCAATGAGGAAAAATTCTTTATCGAATTTTTTGTATTTCGTGTGAATACTATCGCGTGTTGTTCCAGCAATGTCTGTTACAATATTACGCTCTTCACCTAAAAGTGCATTCGTGAAAGAAGATTTACCGACATTTGGCTGTCCGACAATCGCAATCTTTGGTAATTCTGTATCTAAAGGCTCTACATTTACCAATTTCTCTGCCACTGCATCTAGCAGTTCTCCTGTACCACTACCTGTCATCGAAGAGAGGAAGTAAGTATGCTCAAAACCTAAAGACCAAAACTCATTGGCTTCCATGAGTTGCTCATGGTTATCCACTTTGTTGACCGCTAGGTAAATAGGTTTTTTGGAACGACGCAGCAAATTTGCTACCTCCAAGTCCAAATCCGTTGTACCTGTACGCGCATCGGTCATAAAAATAATTGCTTCGGCTTCTGCCACTGCGATACGCACTTGTGCGCGAATTTCTTGCTCAAAAACATCTGTTGAATGCTCTACAAAACCACCCGTATCTACGATAGTAAATTGTTTCCCGTTCCAGTTCATTTCACCGTAAATACGGTCACGTGTTACGCCACTGACGTCATCCGTAATTGCTTCACGTTCGCCAACCATTCTGTTGTAAAAAGTTGATTTACCCACGTTTGGGCGTCCAACAATAGCTACGATATTACTCATTGTACAAATTAGTGCGGGTGACGAGTTGGTTACTGGTTATTAAGTTAATTACAATCGTTCAGAGAACAACTAGTATAATAAATAACTAAAACCCAACTTGCCCGCTGACGACTTTCTTGTCGCCGTTAAAAGATAATTCAAATAATTTTTCAGATTGGATAGGTTATTTTTTATCAATTTCCTAAATCCGAAAAAGTGTGCAAAAGTACAACCTTTTGGGGGTTGAATCAGTATTTACATACAGTTAATTTGCAAAGTGCTACATTTGCGGGAAGTAACTCAGATTTGCAAGCTGAGATTACCAATGAATTGAATTTTAAACCCGAATTACGTTAAAATCAAACATTTGAAAAAGACATTCGCCGTTTCATCAGGACATCAGCTTACAACCGAAGCTGCTACCGATATTTTGCGCGCAGGCGGCAATGCCGTCGATGCTGCCGTCGCTGCATTCTTCATGACTTGGGTCGCAGAACCCTGCATGTCGTCGGGTGGAGGAGGAGGTTTTGCCAATATTTACTCAGCTAAAGGGAAGGCTTATCTTTATGATTTCTTCTGTCAGACACCCAAAAATAAAAGACCTATTAGTGAAGTTGACTTTTATCCTGTGACGGTCGATTTTGGTGATATGACGGAGGAATTTCAAATTGGCCGTGGCTCGACAGGCGTGCCTGGCGCAATAGCGGGCGTGTTTGCGATGCATGATGATTTTGGTACAATTCCGATGAAAGAGTTGGTACAGCCTGCAATGAATGCCGCTAAAAATGGTGTTCAAGTCGTACCATTTCAGCAGGTTGATTTTCAATTGTTGGAACCCATTTTAGGCGTAGAGAAAAAAGGACGAGAGCTATTTTTTAAAAATGATAAATTAGTAGAAGTTGGTGATGAAATTAAAATGCCAGCTTTAGCAGACTTTTTAGATTATCTCTCTAGAGCTGGTAAAAACGTTTTTTATAAGGGTGAAATAGCGCAAAAGATTGTAGCAGATTATGAAAGCGAGGGTGGCTTTTTGGCAATGGAAGACTTTACAGATTATCGCGTTTTGATAAAGAAACCTTTACAATTTTCTTATCGAGATTATTCAATTTTAACAAATCCTGCTCCTGCTTATGGCGGGTTGTTGATTGAAAAAGCAATGCAATTGATTGAAAGTGAGAGTGTTAAAGAAGAACTCTTCTCTTTCGAACACTTAAGCCAACTACAAGAAGTCTTCACTCAAACCGAAAAGTATAGCAAAAATCCACAGCAACTTTTTGCTCAAGACCGAAATACTATTTCCCATTCGCAAAGAGGAAACACCACTCATTTTAGTATTGTCGATAAAGATGGAAACGCGGTTGCTCTAACGGCATCTAACGGAGAAGGATGTGGCTATTTTGTCGAAAATACAGATATTCAACTGAATAACATGCTCGGAGAAGCCGCG
>CALDUB010000220.1 GCA_937923465.1 uncultured Saprospiraceae bacterium | reverse complement strand
AATATGAGTTGTTTTTCTGAAGTCAAAATTGAAATTGATTGGTAGTTGCCAATCTGACAACTGATGAATGTAATTCTTGTGCGAAGGTAAAGCATTTCGAGTGAAAAAAGATATTCTTGGTGTATCTTAGCTTAGAAAGTGAATCATAAATAAGATAGACCCAAAATATTAAGGAAAAGGGTCAAAATCTCTACCGAGATTTTGACCCTTTAAAATTGATTTAAGAGCATTTTACTTCACCCCAAATCCATTCCCAAATCCCTCAGGCGCACCCACAAAAGCCAAGTTTCCTTTCTTATCCTCACCCATTAAAATCATTCCTTCCGAAACAACTCCACGCATCTTACGCGGCGCAAGATTGACAAGAACAGAAACTTCCTGACCAATAACGTCCTCCGGTTTAAATTGCAAAGCAATACCAGAAACAATCGTCCGTCTCTCAAAACCTAAATCAACTGTCAATTTCAATAATTTATCAGCCTTCTTGATAGGTTCCGCAGCGATGATTTTTCCTGTACGGATATCTAATTTTGTGAAGTCATCAAAAGTAATTTCTGGTTTGACAGGGTCGTGCTTAGCCGCTTCCTCTTCTGCTTTGAGTGCTAAAAGTGCCGCTAGTTTTGCTTTTTGACGCTCAATGATAAGTTTACGAGAATCATCTTTACGGTCATTGATTTGAGCGAAAAGTAATTCTGGCTGAGCGACAGCGTGTTCTGATGCAATCAATGCTTTTCCAGCAGTTAAGTCGCTTAGAATAGTATCCAAATCACCATTTTGCAATTCAGATAAATTCAGCAAACGACGAATTTTCTTTGAAGTAAAAGGAATGAATGGCTCCGTCAAGGCAGAAAGTAAAGTAACTACCTGCAAGCTGATATACATACACTCCGCAATCAAAGGACTGTCTGGTTCTGCTTTATAGATTTTCCAAGGCGAAACATCTTGTAAGTAAGTATTTCCCCAAGAAGAAATTTCCATTAAACGGCTGGCTGCTTGTTTGAAATTGAAAGACTCAATATCTGCCGCCAAAGCATTTGTTAATTCTAATACTTCTGCATACTTCTCTGAAAGATTGGTATCTGAAGCAGGAACTTTCCCTTCAAAGTATTTGTGTGTCAAAACTAAAACACGGTTGATGTAATTTCCTAAATTTCCAACCAATTCTTTGTCGTGAAATTCAACAAATTCATCCCATTTAAAGTCTGCATCTTTATTTTCGGGCATGTTACGCGTCAAAGCATAACGCAAAGCATCTTCCTTATTTGGGAAGTCTGCAAACTCCTCTAAATATTCATGCTGTTCGATACCCCAACCACGAGATTTCGAAAATTTATCACCTTCAAAATTCAAGAACTGATTAGCAGGAACATTCACTGGCAATGCGTAATCACCATAAGCTTTCAACATCGCAGGGAAAATGATACAGTGGAAAACGATGTTATCTTTCCCGATAAAATGCACCAATTCTGTATCGTCACCCTTCCAATAATCTTCCCAGTTTTTACCATTGTCCAAAGCCCATTGTTTGGTAGCAGATATGTAGCCAATCGGCGCATCAAACCAAACGTAAAGCACTTTACCTTCCGCGCCTTCTAAAGGAACAGGAATACCCCAATCCAAGTCACGCGTAATCGCACGCGGTAACAATTCATCATTTAGCCAAGACATACATTGTCCTGTTACGTGATTTTTCCAAGTGCGTGGACTATGGTGTTTTTTACCGTCTAACATACCCAATTCTACCCATTGCTTGAGCCACTCTTGGTGCTTGTCTAATTTGAAAAACCAGTGAGTTGTTTCTTTCAGTTCAGGTTTATTACCACTCAAAGTAGAGACAGGATTGATTAATTCTTCTGGAGAACGCGTATTACCACAACTCTCGCACTGGTCTCCATACGCCTCTGTATAGTTGCAATCAGGGCAAGTCCCTTTAATATAACGGTCTGCTAAGAATTGGTTAAACTCTGCATCGTAATATTGCTTGCTCGTCTGCTCTTCAAATTGGTCGCCCTGCTCATATAATTTGGTGAAAAATTCTTGCGCTGTTTCGTGGTGTAATTTTTCACTCGTCCGATGATAATAGTCAAAAGAAATACCGAATTTTTCAAAAGTTCCTTTATTTAGTTCGTGGTACTTATCAATGATATCACGTGGCGAAATCCCCTCTTTTTTTGCTCGTATCGTAATCGCAGCGCCATGTTCATCCGACCCACATACCCACACGACATCACGTCCGCGTCCACGTAAGTAACGGACATATATATCTGCTGGCAAATAAGCACCTGCTAGGTGACCCAAGTGCAGCGCACCATTAGCATAAGGAAGAGCGGAAGTAACTAATTTCTTTTTCATAGACGAATAATTAAAAGCGTTCTTTGATGAAATTCGCAGAATTTTTCAAAGAACCATAAAAAACTGCGCGAAGATACGTTTTTCAGCATTAACGGATTTAGAATGGGAATAGTTTCCTTTGTTTTTTGTAGATATAGCTGAGGAGATTTATTGATTTGTAGTTACCTATGAGTATAATCCATAAAATTAGCAACAAAACTATTGACCTAATCATCCACAAAGACAAAATTTTGGAAGAAAATTTTGTCTTTGTGGATGATTTTTGCTGTGACTCTTAGCGAAATCATCCACAAACTCTATTCGAAATCCGTAGGCTTTCAAATTTCGATGTGTGGATGATTAGTGGTTATCATAAAATTATTGTTGCTAATTATTCATGCTTTAAACAACAAGGAGCTATTTTATGGGATTTTTTGTGTAGAAATAAACAATTTAGAGAGGTTTTGACCTTATATTTACGGAGTCCTCTTTTTTCAGGAAAACACACAAAATAATGGGTTTGAAAACCCGAACTGCAATACGATGAAATTAAAAACTAAAATACAAGTTGCCCTCCTCATTATCTTCACTGGATTTGCCATCCTTGGAGGGGTCAATGGTTTTTATTTGGACCGTATTGCGAAGAAATCTGCGCAAATGATGAGCGAAAATTATCGCTCTTTGAATTATACACACGAAATGTCTTTGGCTTTGGAAGATGTGATTTCTGCGATTACACTGAAGGAAACTTCTTATATTTATAAACGCACAAAACTCCGCGAAGCCTTTGATAAATTTGAGCGTTATATGTCTTTACAAGATGCGAATATCGCGGATAAAGATGAGGAAGAATTGACGATACAATTGGAGGAAGCATTCGAAGACTTTCGTACGAGAACGGAAACTGCCTTTCGAAAAGACGGTGAGTTTGATATTTCAATACACATGCAGTCCGTTAATATTCGGGACTTACTGAATAAGGTTTACTCTCGAAATGAAGAGGTTATTTTACGCACGACAGATGAAGCAAATGCCATGATAAATCGAGTGAATCTGTATGTCATTTTGTTTGGCTTTTTTATCTTTCTTTTAGCGGTGGCAGCTATGTTTTATTTACCTGAGATTTTTGCGCGTCCAATTAAGAATATGACAGAGGCAATGGAACGCATCGCACGTCGAGAATATGATGAACGCTTACCAATACATTCAAAAGATGAATTTGGTGAAATGGCGCAGTCGTTTAATATCATGGCAGCAAAAATGGAGGAATATGAAGCGTATAATGTAGAACAATTAATGTCGGAGAAAACGCGGATTGAAACGTTAATTTCGCGGATGAAAGCAGCTATTGTTGGTGTGAATAAAGACGGGACAGTGCTTTTTGCCAACCCTGTGGCAGAGCGACTTTTAGGGATGAAGGAGGAAGAAATAAAAGATAAGAATTTGAGCGAAATTGAAGATGATTTCTTTCAAAACATGACACGTGAATTGAGAGAGAATAGAGTGATTGAAGACAATAGTTATCCGCCGCTAGAAATGGAAAAGAATGGACAGACATTCTTCTTTTCCAAAGATATATTGAGTGTAAAAGTAAATGATGAAGTTGGTCAAAAAGATGCTGATTATGGTTGGGTAATTGTCTTGAAAAATATCACAAAGCTGACACAAGAAAATCTGGCGAAGACTAATTTTATGGCGCGACTGTCTCATGAGTTGAAAACTCCGATTGCAGCGATAGATATGAGTACAAATTTGCTGCGAGACGAACGTATCGGAGCCGTTAACGAAGAGCAAGTTGAGCTGACAGACACCATAAAGCAAAACACAAATCGGATGCTAACGATGGTGAATGAGTTGATTGATATGGCGAAAATTGAGTCAGGAAATATCAAGTTAGATTTCAAAAAAGTATTGCCAGAAGAAGTTGTCGATTATGCTTTAACTTCTGTTAAAACCTTTTTGGATGAGAAGAAAATTAAAGTAAATAAAGTCTACGAAGCAGACCTTCCTAAGGTCGAATTAGATGCGCAAAAGACGGGAGATGTACTGATAAATTATTTAACTAATGCGATTCGCTATACGCCGAAAAATGGACAAATTGAAATTGGTGTAGCGAGTTTTGTTGATGTTGTTTCCTTTTCAGTAAAGGATTTTGGAAATGGAATTGATAAGGAAGAATTGAAGACCGTTTTTCAAAAATTTAAGAGAAGTAAAGGAGATAAAACGAAAGGAACGGGCTTGGGCTTAGCGATTTCTAAAGAATTTATAGAAGCGCAAGGCGGTTCGGTTTGGGCAGAGAGTGAGCCTCAAATGGGGAGTGTATTTGGTTTCTCTTTGCCGATTACACAGTAAAGTATTCTAGTCGTTCCACGACAGAGTGGGACGACTAGAAAAATTTAGATTTTAGATATACTCTCTACGAGTCTCCCAGCTAGTTTGTCTACCAAAGACATACCAACAACACACGCCAACTACAGGCATAAAAAAGACAAAAAGTATCCAAAGGATTTTATAAGTTGCATCTGCAAAATCAGCGTCTGCTATTTCTAAAATGGTTTTAACCCAAAAGAAAAGCAAGCTTAAGATGATAGATGCTAAAGCGACGATGATTAAGAAGGCTGTCATAATAGTTATTAATTTAAGGTCGAAATCCCGTATCGAAAGCCGAAAAGCTATTAGATACGGCATTCCTATGAAAAAAAGTTTCTTTAGTTTTTTGAAGTTTTCGAGGAAAAAGGGGCTTTTAATAGCCCCTTTTTATCATCGAAAATAGAATAATAACGAATGGGTTTGAGGTGTTGGAGTTTTGGAGTACTGGGTTTTAGTAAAATTGGGTTTTAGAATTAAGGGGTAAATACAAGGTTTGGGTTTTATTAAAAATATGGTTTTATGGGTCTGGTCTTTTGGGTTAATGGTTTTTAGGTGTAATAGGTTTCAGATGTTAGAGTTTAAGAGTTTTAAGTAATTTGGTTTTAAGTGGTAAAAGGTGTTTTAGATTTTAGGTTCTGTTTTTAAAATAGAATGTAATAATGTGTTGTTCTCTTTTGTTGAAACAAATATCAGCCAAAAAGTGACCCCAATCTTTTTTTGTCGTCGAAAGTGCTCTTTTTTTCGATGAAGTGTTAATGAACTATTAAATTCCCTTGGGAGCAGTTTTTTATTTGGTAATAGGCAGTTTTTGTTGATTTAAAATCACTTTAAAATTGTAATTTTTAATTTAAGAGTTTTTTATTTCGAATAACTAGTTAATAGATGCGTTAAAGTTTGTAGAGCATTAGAAAAAGGAAGCTTTTTCTTAAAATTGGACATCCTCTGGTAAAGCTCTTAACTGGCAAAAAATGACATATAGTAAATTCATTTCATTATCATTCATCGTCAAAAAAACTCAATTCCTCTTTTTTCTACCCTTCCTTATCTAAGGCTTTGGCATTTGGGCAAACATTTTCATATCTTAGTGGTTCAAATTAGAGAGAGAAGGAAATGTGGTTGAATTGAAAAACTCATTCTTTAATGAATCATAGGATTTATCAAAGAGTCAAACTTAAAGACTAAAAAATGTATCGTAAAGTAAAAATAGACACAGGAACGATGATAATGGCAGCATTAGTAATGATTGTCTTTTTTGTGGCTATGTTCTATATCGTAGGTGGAATCATGAAATTATTGGCTTGGGCTGCACCTGTTCTCCTTATTATAGCATGTATTTTTGACTATAATACAGTGCTTAATTATGGCAAGTGGCTCATCAGCATGGTAAAGCGTAATCCTTTAATGGGTATCGGTGCCATTTTGTTAAGTGTCATCGCTTATCCTTTAGTTTTCACATACTTATTAGCACGTGCTTATTTGGCAAAGAAAATAAAAGGAATGCAATCTGAATATGAAACACGTCAGAAAGGAGAGTACACAGATTTTGAAGTAATCGATGAAAGACCTTTGGAAATCAGTTCTCCTCCACGCCGCCCAAAACCCGAAGCGAAACGTTCGTCTAATGATTATGATGATATGTTTAAGTAAAGAGAAGAGTTAAGTAGATTTACGTATTTATTTAGGAATTAAGACAGAGGATATTTTTCGTTTGATTTGGCTCTGAAAACCGCCAATACCCTACGGTCTTTAAGGATTTTCAAAGTGAAATCAGGCGAAAAATAGTCCTGTTTTAAACCTGGAATAAATATGTAAACCTACTTATAAACGCAGAAAGGGAATATCTTAATTAAGATATTCCCTTTCTGCGTTATAATAACCAAATGACTTACTGCTTTAGCACCCGCAAAATTCCAGCATGCGTGCCTTCTACATATAAATTTACGAAATAAATACCACTCGCAAAATTTGTCAAATCAGCTTCAAAAATTCCATTGGTGAAATGTTGTCGTTGCTCGACATATATTGTACGCCCCAACACATCTCTAACTTCTACTCTCACATCATCGCTATTTTGTATTTCCACTTCTAAGTAAAACTTACCAGTAGTGGGATTTGGTGAGAGAGCAAACTTTTCTATCAAATCATTATCCAAGATGTCTGTATTTCCTAAATAAAAATCAATAGTAAGGGAGCAACCATTTGCATCCATAACCGTCACACTATTATTACCTTGGAAGAGGTTGAGACCAAAAGTCCCCGTGTCTCCATTTGACCAAGCAATACTATAACCACCGCCCGAATAAGGAGTACCTCCTTCTACTTCAATTTCTGCGGTACCTGTGTCTTCATTAATGTTAAAAAGCTGAGCAGTTAACTCCGCTGGCTCATTAATGGCGAAATCTTGTGTAGATAACTCACAACCATTGAAATCAAAAATAGTACAAGCGTAAGTATCGGTACTAAGTCCAGTTACTGTACTATTATTAGGTAAGGTGAAATTAGACCAATTGTATAGATAAGGAGCAGTTCCTCCTAAAACCTCCAGAGTAATCTCGCCTGTATCTTCATCAAAACAAGAAGTGTTTGTCACCGAGAAGTCTGTCAAAGTCAGAGCGTTTTCTGGTTCGGTGATTTCAATAGCTAAAGTATCAATAATCCGCACGCACTCATTCGCGTCTGTTATTGTAACTCCGTAGAAGCCTGCGGGAAGATTACTAATATCTTCATTTGTCGAACCTGTTGTCCATAAGAAATCATAAGGCGGTATACCTCCGACGACATCCAAATCTACCATTCCATTTTCATCGCCTTTACAGTCATTATCCATTAATTCGGCGGTATAAGTAATCAATGTGGCAGGTTCAAATATGGTACGAGAGTCAGTTGTCGTACAACCCATTGCGTCCGTTATAGTTACAAAGTACTCGCCTGCAGAAAGACTTATCAAATTTGGAAGGATTGAAATAGAGTCTCCTATTTCATTTTCCCAATAGTAAGAGTAAGGACCTATTCCTCCGACTACATTAATTGTTAACTCTCCATTATTAGAACCAAAGCAATCCACATTGTCCACATCTCCAGGATTAGTGAAAGTATTAAGTGCGACAGTATTGTTCACTTCGATATTGTCTAATATCTGCATACAGCCGTAGTTGTCTGTCACAGTGACACTATGCATTCCGACAGGAATGAGGCGGCAAATTTCACGGTCATCAGTTATCCCATTTTGGGTATCATCCCACAGGAAAAAGAAAGGCGCCGTACCACCTGCTACTTCTATACAAATGCCATGACTATCATTGTCACAATCTCCAAACTGTTCACGTTCTAATAATGTTAAAAGCTCGCGTTCTTCTTCTACTTTAATAAAATGTACGAGCTGGCAACCCAAAGCATCCGTTATCGTCGCAGTATATTCGTCCGGTGCAATATCATAGATAATTGCTTCTGTATCATTTGTGTTCCAAAGGATTTGGTAAGGCATTTGACCACCACTTAGTAATAATTCAAGACTATCCGCGGCTAAAATTGTTTCACAATTAATCTCGTCATCAGAGAAAACGTTGTCACTAACAGTAAATGGTTCTGCTTCTCCGACTGTAAACACAGGACTTTCAACGGTACATCCATTGCTGTCTGTCACATCTAAAGTATAGTTACCCGCAGGAATATTACTCAAGTCTTCTTGAATACCACCATTGCCATTCCATGTGAAATTGTAAGGCGCTAAACCTCCCGATACGTTCAAATTAATCTGCCCCGTCGATGTGCCTGCACAAATTATGCTATCGATACTAATGACTTTAAAATCAATCGCCTCTGGCTCGATGACCTCTATATTTTCTTCAATACGGTAACAACCGTCAGCGGCAGTAACCGTTACTGTATAGTTTCCAGCAGGCAGATTTTCAATGATTTCGGTATCCATATCATTTGACCAAGCGTAATCATAAAAAGGCAGTCCTCCGAAAGCATTTAAAGCAATTCTGCCTGTTGTCGCGCCTTGACAATTTGGGTGGTCAATTGCGCTCGTTAAATTAATTGGCTGCAATGCAGATACTTCTATAGTATCAATAAATCGACAATTATCTACATCTGTCAGAGTAACGGAATAAATTCCTTCTGATATGTTTTCTAAATTTTCTGTTAGTTGACCATTGCTCCACTCAAATTCAAAAGGGGCATTTCCTGTCAAACTTTCTTGATTCAAAGTAATCTCACCGTCTGTACCACCAAGACAAGAGGTCGCTGACGCCGTGTAATCTGCTGCTACTGCAACAGGAGCTTCTAAGAGGAAACTATCTTGCAAGATACAATCATGTGCATCTGTAATCGTAACACCATACATTCCCTCTGCTAAGTTAAAATTAGCGAAACTAGTCACACCATTACTCCAATCAAAAGTATAAGGAGTTGTACCTCCGATAGTCATCACGGATAATAATCCATTTTCTGCACCCGCACAAGAAGGATTATTTTCTAAGGCGGAGTTTATCGTTAGTGGATTAGGCTCTTCAAAAATTATATCTTCCATTACACTCGTACAGCCATTCAGGTCTGTAACGGTCACGGAGTAGCTTCCTGCGTCTAAATTTTCTCTCTCAAAACTATTGCTTCCATTCTCCCAAAGTACCTCATATGGGGCAAAACCACCTTCTGTTGATATACTAAGCATTCCGTTTGCATCACCAGAACAAGAAATTTCTGTTCTGTCTGTAATCTCTGTTTCAATAGGTAGAGGCGCCGAGATAGAGTAAGAAATATTATCATAAACGCAATTGTTTCCGTCTGTCACAGTTGCACTATAAGTTCCTACTCCAAGATTATCTAATGCCAATCCGCTGTTACCATTATCCCATTCAACAGAAAAATTAGGCGTGCCTCCGACGACGATTAACTCTACAAAACCGTCTTCTATTTCTGCGCAACTTGCATTTCCAAATGCGTAAGGTTTAATCACAACGCTATCAGGCTCGCTTATCTCAAAATTACTTAAAATGCTTTCACAATCATTATCACTAATCGTGAGAGAGTACATCCCTTTTTCTAAATTTTCAGCATCTTCCGTTGTCTTTCCGTCACTCCATAGGTACGTTGGACTGTCACCAAAAACAGAAAGGTAAACACCTCCATTCTGCGCCCCATGACAATTGATGTTATTAATGCTGTCAATTTGTGCAATCGCAGCAGGACCATTAACGACTGTCAAAGGTATCGTTGTCGCGCAAACAGCACCTCCCGAACCGTCCGTTACTGTAATGCTATAAGCGCCTTGTGGTAAATCGGTCAAAGTAAATCCACCTGGATTACCTCCGATAGAACCACTCGTCACACCAGACCAAGTATAGACATAAGGAGCGACGCCGCCAGAAGGGTTTAGAGTAATCTGACCGTCACTACCGCCGCAGGTTGTGACGTTTTGTGTTGAAACAGCAATAGGTTGAATACCACTACCAGCAGTAACAGTGATAGACTCCTCTGTTGAACAGCCATTCGAATTTGTCAAAAGAACGGTATGAGTCTCTGTATCCCCTGGTACACTTGGCGCAGAGATTTCTGCCGATGCTATCGTTGAACCCGTTGTCCAAGAATGTGTATAAGGTGGACTGATTTGACCATTATCATAAACTGATAACGTTTGCGTCGTACCCACACACATCGTTGTACTTCCAACTATAACGGGTTCGGGAAAAGGATTGACTGTTACAGAAACAGGAATGATGTCAAAGCAATTTTCAGGAGTTGTCGCAACGATGAAATAAACAGAATTATCTGTTGGATTTACTATTGAATTTGTCAATTCATTATCTCCATTTGGAGGTAATGAGGTATGGTACGAGAGTGAGTAGCTAGTTTGATGTTGGTCAATGAAAGGATAATTTGCTAGGTCAATATTTTCGCCTGTACAAATAGAGATGTCGTAAGTTTGGTCCGTCTCTGGAGTAGGCAAAACAGTCAAAGTCACTTTTGCGCGCTCGCCAGAGATGCATCCAAAACTATTTACTTCTTCTACAAAGAAATCAAGTTCTATTGGAACTGCACTTGTGTTTATTTGCGCTGCTGGTGTATAGACATTTCCTGTATGCAATAAATCTCCACCTGTCAAAGTATCATACCAGTTGATTTGCCCAAAGTAGAACCCCTGTGCATAGATGTCATTTGTTTCGCCAGAACAAGCAAAATTTCCCTGTACTTGAGGCATTGGTAACAGGTTATCATCATCAGAATTACAGTTTGCATCAAAGCCATCACAAGGAGAGTCTATTGCGGCAGGATTAACAAAACTGAAAAAATCATTACAGTCTCCGGCTGATGCAGCATAATTTGGTGGTGGAGTGTTGAAGCAACTATGTAAGGCGCGGTCAGTTTGTCCATAATTATCACCGTCGTTATCTAGGTAAAATATATGTTCTGGACTTCCTGCTAATACCGAACCATGAAAAGCAATATTATCTAAAGCAGTATCACCTGTTGCCCCAGATGATTTACTGGTAGCAAAGCGGAATTGGACAGTTTCGCCGTCATAGTTTGAGAGGTCAATATTAGTACGAACCCATTCTTCTCCACGGTTTCCAGTTACATTCCATAGGGTTTGCCACGATTGACCGTCGAGTGTCACTTGCAGTTTTATTTCATTTACTGTCGTCCCATTCATCATATAGTTGAAAGAGAAATGACAATCACCGCTCTCTGCTATAACTGTGATACACTGAGAATACAATTGTGCTTCCCAGCCCGTTCCTCCAGTACAAGAACTTTCTAGATAAATATATTTCCCATTTGGATTGCCGTCGGCATCCGTATTTGGACCAGTATTGGGTGTTGGTGTCGAACCTTGATTGACTAACCAATCTGTATTGTCGCTAGTAACATTGAACCAATTACCAGTAATCTCACATTCTTCCGCACAGCTATTTTGACAGAGGGTTTGACTTTCAAAGTCTTCCATTAGTGTTGTTGTCGGAGGACTGCAAAGTGTTGTTATTTGAAAAGCACAAGAGTAATCAGAAAATTCACCCGTACTACAACTTTCACGCAAGTAAATATCATATTCGGTGATAGGTAAAAGTCCCGTCAAAGTGTAAGGAGGACAGCCTATGTCTAGAGTAGTGCCCGTGCCAGGAGTGAAGCCTGGGGCACCATATTCTAATTGTGTGTTGGCACAGCCGTTGCCATTTTGCCATTCTATAGTAGCGAAAGTACTATCAACTGCAGTTGTGTAAACGAAATTTGGGACAGCACAAACGAAGGGAGAAAACACCATTTCGAAGTGTTGTAAAAAACCTTCGGAGGCTAAGGCATCATCGCAAATGTTGAGTGTCCAAGTACCATTTGGGCTGCCAGTATCAAAGCCACTTAGATTTTGCTCAGGCAAGTAGGCATCTAAAAAAGGTGCAAGTCCAAGTGTAATCGGGACCGCACTACAAGAGCCAGATTTAAGGTCAGAAACTAAAGTCGTATAATCAGAACAAGTCGAACTTGATAATCCATAATTATCACCGCCACTACCATTATCTGTAGTTAATTCTACGATTTGACCAGAAGGCGAAGTCAAGTAAATGTCCAAGTCGGCATCCCAAGTATGGTCAATAATCAAGTGAATTTCTTCCAAGTAGGCATCTGCACCAAGTGTGCCCATTTCACCAGAGACATTAATGGAAAAGTCCTGACAAGTGACATCAGGAAGAGGTAAGTTTAAGGCACAGTCACCATTGTTGAAAGAAGGTAGAACACTACTCTCAAAAGAAAAAGTCTTCTCAGTTATGCCGAGAAAGATAAATAGACATATGCAAAATGAAACTAGGGGGCGTAAACTTTCTTTCATAAATTATATTTCCGGTCGAGAATAGTTGGTAAAAAACATCATGTGTCTTTTACCATTTGTTGGTTTTTAGATAAGGGGGATTCTCTAATTTTTCTCTATTCCATTTTAAAATAGAGTAAAGTGTGTTCTGTCTTTGTTTGGATAAATACCGGGGAAGATTCTTTAAGAGCTTACTGTTTTTAAAACTGACAAGCTCGCTTTTGTTCACGGAAAGCAATGCAAATATACGGAGAGTTTTTTAAGGGGCGATAAATGTGTGATTTTTTTGACCTTAAAATGTCGTGTAGCAGGAGAAAGGTCGTGTGGGTTTTGTCAAATTATATGCAAAATTGACCCGCAAACTCTTATCGTTAAAACAAAACAAAGGACTTATCGTTTTATTCACAAATTTAATTTCTTACTCAAAATTTAAAAATGAATCCCATAAGTTGGTTAATTTTTCTCTCTCTAAGTCTATTCAATTTTGCATCAATTGATGAATCTCCCAAACTCAAACTGATTGTTTTTGAAGGTTCTGATTGGTGTGTGAATTGTATCCAATTAGAGAAAAATGTACTGTCACATGCTGTATTTATTGAGTATAGTGAAGAAAAGGAGATAGAAATAGAGCGTATTGATTTTCCGCAGCGTGAGAAGCAGGAGAAAGAAATAGAGGAATATAATGCAAAAATGGCGGAGAAGTATGAATTTGACGGTACATTTCCAACGATTCTTTTATTGGAAAAAGAAACGAATAAATTAATTAAAATTCCAAGTTCGAAACATAAGAATACTTATGAATTCTTGACTTTTATTCAAGAAAGTATAAGCCCAAAAGAATGAGATGTTTTGTCAAAAAATGCAAACTCATGGGAACTGCTTTTGACCTGGGGGTAGTCAGCGATAATGAAATAGAAGCGAACGAATTATTAGAGTTTGGAGTCAATGAAATCAAACGTATTGAAGCGGTTTTTACAGAGTTTAAAGCTACTTCATTGACTTCTAAAATCAACCAGAATGCCGGAATAAAAGAAACTCTAGTCTCTCCAGAATTTTTCTCCCTACTCCAACGCTGTTTGCATATTTCAAAGTTAAGTCAAGGCTATTTTGATATTTCTGTCGGAAATCTAAAACAGCTATATCAATTTAAGAACGCAGCGTTTTCCCTTCCAAAACGTAATATTATCGACGAAGTACTGAATAATGTTGGATTTGATAAGATTGATTTGAATGATGAAAGTAGTTCTGTATTGCTCAAGAAGAAAGGAATGAGAATCAGTTTTGCTGCGATAGGGAAAGGGTATGCCGCAGATGTTGTAAAGAAAAAGTGGCAGGAACGTGGCGTCCAATCCGCTTACATAAATGCCAGCGGGGATTTGACTGCTTTTGGAAAAAATACAGATGGGAAGCCTTGGAAAATAGGCATCTCCAATCCTGATAATCGCGAAGAAATTCTCTTTTATATTCCTCTTGAAAATGCTGCTGTTGCGACCTCTGGAGATTATGAACAGCATTTTTTATATCAAGGAGAGCGCTATTCTCATAATATCAATCCAAAAACAGGATTGCCGATAAAGGGCATAAAAAGTGTTTCTGTTTTTTCGCCTGCAGCTGAATTTTCTGATGCATTATCAACTGCTGTTTATGCGATGGGAAGAGAGAAAGGACTACAATTTATCAATGCCTTGCCTCAAACACACGCTATCATTATTGATGAAAAGAACCAAGTCTTTTTCTCCGAAAATTTAAAATATGAACCGCTCTAGAATTGTTTTTATTCTCTCACTAATATCTATCGTACTTAGCTCTTGCACGACTCTAAAACCTTACGAGAGAATTTATGTCAACGACCCCGATATGCAAATGGGAACGAGTTCTGCGGTATCATTTGAAAAATACACACAAATAATTCGCGAAGGTAGTGTAACTGCGGACGCTAAAAAGGGCAGTGGTGGGTGTGGCTGCAATTAAGTAACTATACTTTATGAATAAGCTTAGAGTCAATAACTCACTATGAATAAGAAATTTATCCTCGTTGGTGCTGTCGTACTCTCTCCTCTGGTAGCTAATGCACAGACTGAAAATAACTCCTCTACTACCGAAAAAATCAATACTACCGAAATTGAAATCCTTTACAATCATTATTTACAAGACGGAAATAAATCACCGATAACGGGAGGGGAAGGCACTCAAAAACTATCAGTCTATGGTCCTTCTACCAATGTTAATCGTACAGTAGGAAAGAACAAATGGAA
>CALDUB010000219.1 GCA_937923465.1 uncultured Saprospiraceae bacterium | reverse complement strand
GGAGAAGGCTCATCGATATCATAACACTTTACATCTTGCCAACCCAAATCATCCGCCAAAAGCAAAACGACATTGGGCTGAGGACGTGTTTTATCATTGAGTATACTTGCTTGGGCTTTGTCTTTGGTATCGCTTACTTGCAACTGCTTGTTACAACTACTTGACATCATGCTAAGAACTAGCAGACTTATAAATATTAAACCAAACTGATTTTTCATAATTTCTAAAAATTATATCTTTTCAACTTTTAAATAAAAAGCACCCCAATCTTCCTTGGCTTCGGTAGTAAACCATGCACGAAGATTGGCTTGCCCTTCTGGAAAATATCCTCTAAACACCAAAGACTTGGCTTCTTTATCTACTTTCATTACCTGCTTCCAACCACCTATTTTAACACCGCCTTTTACAAAATCAAAAGCCTTTCCTGGACTGATAGCGTCATAATTAACAGCGGCATCCCTACCTTTTTCTAAACCAGCATTGATAGCCAAATTACTTTCAAGTGGCCATCTACTCATCGTTATTTCATATTCTCCGCTTTCCGCGAAAGCAACAATATATTCTCCTCCAAATGGGTTCTTTTTACCGTCTCTAACGTGATTTTGGTGCCATGGAATAACCGAGCTGACCACATGTGAGTCATGACAAGTAAATTCTGTTGGGTTTTGTTTTTCGTCGCCTAAAATGATAATCGGATAGCTACTAAATTGTGTAGAAACTGATTTCCACCACTCGTCATAATAACTACGCATTGTTTCTACTTTGGCAGGATTGGCTTGAGCCAAATTATTTTCTTGTGCTGGGTCAGTTGTAAGGTCGTACAATTCTTTACCGTTAACCAATCTCCACTTATCTGACATGACCGCACTTTTATTCCACTTCACAGGTTCTTGCATCCGCTGACTGTCTGTAATCAAATATTTACGATCAAGTTTCTTTTTTTTGCCTTTTATCAAACTAGAAATATCAGTTCCGTCTAATTCTCTTTTTGGCAGATCTAACCCACATAAACTTGTTAACGTTGGTAAAAGATCTACATTAGCTGTCACTTCCGAAATGTCTCTACCGCCTCCGATCTTACCATCTGGATAAGAGATGAAAAACGGTACTCGGTGTCCACCTTCGTATTCACTGTTTTTTGTACCCTTCATACCTGCATTGTAACCATGCAATATACCATCTACCATTTTATAACCTGCCGAAGTACCATTATCCGTCATAAAGATTACAATGGTATTTTTATCCAATTTCATCTTCTTCAATTCTTTCTGCAAACGCTTAAAATTATCGTCCACATTGGTAATCATACCGTAAAATCGTTTTTGAAATTCTGGAATGTCTAAATTCTTATAAGGCTCATAGTATTTAACAGGCACATTAAAAGGTGAGTGTGGCGCATTGGTTGAAATATAACAGAAAAATGGATTGTCCTTTTGTTCCTTAATATAGTCGATTGCTTCATCAAACCATACATCAGTACAGTATCCGTCAAACTTTTTCGGTTCGCCATTCACCAAATAGGTATCATCGAAGTAGTCATTATTCCATGCATCATTGGTCTGTCCTACTCCACCGCCACCGTGTGCAACGACATGTTTAAATCCTTTGTCTTGAGGACGTGAAGGATAACTATCTCCTAAGTGCCACTTTCCAAAAAGTGCTGTTTCATAACCGTTATCTGCAAATACATCTGCCACGGTAACTTCTTCATCTCGTAAGATCGAGCAGCCACCGATTGTATGCCATACGCCTGTACGATTGGCGTATCGCCCTGTCAATAGCCCTGCACGTGTAGGGGCACAAGTAGGTCCAACATGAAAATCTGTAAGTCGTACTGATTTTTCATAAAAAGCATCGATCGCTGGAGTTTTTACGATAGGGTTGCCGTGACAGCCGAGGTCGCCATAGCCTTGATCATCCGTAATGACGACGATGACATTGGGTCTATCGGTTTTTGACTGCGCTTGTATACTACCAACAAAAATTTGTAGCAATAAAACAAGACTAAATAATAGCGTATTTTTCTTCATAAATTTTTTTTCTCTATTTTGTTATTACTACATAGTCACCCAATGCAATCTTTTAAACTCTGTATGAAAGCGTAGTTTCTTCCAATGACACAATATTATAACGTTCACTAGTGCCGCTGCAATAAGACACGGCTGCCTTCACTCTATCGTCTGAGTTACCCACTTTACAAAGGCAGAAAAGTATCATCCAAGCAACCGTCTGCGCCAAAATCATGGTATTGATTTTACCAAAATTTAGTAGTGTTCGGATTAGAAGGAAAAAGTGTTTTTGCATGGTAGTTTAGACTTTCTAAAATCAGTTTTGTTTAATTATTAATAGCTCTATATCATTTGATATCTAGCATATGTTTTTTATCGTGGCAATTCCTTTTGCCATACGGCGAGCATCATCGAAAGTTCTTTCGTTTTTTCAATTTCTTGCTCCACTAAATTATTTTTCTCAAAAGGGTCATTAACAATATTGTATAACTCTTTTCTTGTACTTTTTTTATTAGTCAACAGTTTCCAATCACCGTAACGAACTGCACCTGCAGTCCACTGATTCTCTGTATTATCACGAGAAAATCGCCAATCCCAAAACAGTGGTTTCGTACGTTCAAAACGTTCGCCATCGAAAACTCTGGCAAAACTTTCGCCGTCAGGCTGATAATCCTTTGGTAGATCAATCTTCGCCAGATCACAAAAAGTTGGCAATAAATCGACTGCTGATAAAACGCTTGTACTATCGGTCATACCCACGGCAGTTTTACCTTTTTGATAAGCAATAAAAGCAACATTTACACCGCCCTGGAAAATATCAACTTTACGTCCTCTTAGTCCACCTGTCGAACCTGCAATCTTTGAAGGGCCCCAAGCAGCTGGACCATTATCACTCGAAAAAATTACTAAGGTATTTTCTTCTGCTTTCATTTTTTCTAGCCAATCCAATAAGCGTCCTACATGATAGTCTGCATCGGTTAATACCGCATAGTATGTTTCTTTATCCTTAGAAAAGTCTTTGTACGGAGCTCGTTGTTCATCCGTAGGCCACAGTGGGGTATGTGGGTCTTTCAACCACAAGTTGACAAAAAGAGGTTTGCCTTTATCTTGATTCCTTTCTAAAAAATCAATTGTTTCGTCTACTGCCAATCGACTTGAACTGTGTACCCAAAGTGAATCACTATCCATATAACGAGTGGTCGGAAAATGCTTATCACCTTTCCAAGTTGGCCCATTCCCATTCCAGACACGGGTTTCATCATAGCCATATTGTTTGGGTTGCGGTGCTAAGGTATCGCCATTGGGTAGTCCGCCACCGCCTAGGTGCCACTTACCGAAATGTGCCGTGGTATAACCTGCTTTTTGCATCATTTGCGGTAGATAAACTGGTAAGGTTTCATCCAACCAATTCGGCATTCCACGCTTAATATTCTTCTCTTCATTCGCAAAGTGACCATGTACTCGATTTGCTGCGGGAAACTTCCCTGTGATTACAGATGCACGACTTGGAGAGCAAACTCCGCTTGTTGTATGAAATTGAGTAAATTTCGTGCCTTTAGCAGCTAACTTGTCAATATTTGGTGTCGCAACTTCTGTAGCGCCGTAAGTACCCAAATCACCATATCCCCAATCATCCGCAAAGATGAAAATGATATTAGCTTGCTCTGTTTGAGCAAACACTTCTTCTGTTGTTATGATTAACAGACAAAGAATGATTGAAATATTTAAAACTTTCAGAAGGTGGTATTTTTTGTTATTATTTATAAAAATCGAATCGTTGATTTATACACTCAACTATTAAAATCATTTATTAATCTAAGTAATCCAATGGTGTGAATTCAATACTTTTCAAACTCGCTTTTTCATTTTTACCTTCAATGAAAGAAACGGTGACGGTATGCTTACCTGGTTTGTCAAATTTGATTAGCCCTATTTCATAAGTATGGTAGATATTAGAGGAGTTTTGCTCATTTTGCAGCATATCTCCTTCTTCTGTTTCGACCCGCCATACCATACGACCAGCTCCACTATAATTCAAATCTACTCGATATTGACCTGGCTCCATCACTTCAAATTCCCATGACAACTTACTTTCTTCTGTCCAGTCTTGTGCTTGAGAGATATGCTTCCACTCTCCAAACTTCTCCATCCATCTTTTGTGCTCTATGTTGACATTTTCTGAATGGGCAAAACCCACAGGCACCGTTGTCGTGAATACTGGATCAATACCAAAACCCTCAGTGACTTCTGGCTTTCCTACTGTCTCTACTTCAATTACCGAAATCAATTTTTCAGGTCGCATAGCAGGTAAGTGAAAACTTGTCCATCCGTTTTTAGTAGTAGTTT
>CALDUB010000218.1 GCA_937923465.1 uncultured Saprospiraceae bacterium | reverse complement strand
CGATTAGCATAAGCCAGAGAGGCAGCTATCGGTTCTTGCAACAAAACCACTTCTTTAAAACCTGCTTCATAGCCCGCTTTTTTAGTCGCATTAGATTGCATCGTATCAAAAGAAGCGGGAATAGTAATGACAACAGACTCTGGTACTTCGCCCGTATGAATGAAATTTTTCAATTCTCTCAACACATAACCAGACAGTTCTTCCGCTGAGAATTTTTTGTCTGCATTTTTGATAAACCAAGAGTCTGATGTACCCATTTTCCGTTTAAATCCACCAACAACATTAGCAGGGTCTTTTTGTAGAATCTCTCGTGCTTTATCGCCTACGACCGTTCTATTTTTGCGAAAGGCGACAACAGAAGGTATTGTTTGTTTGAGATTCAGAGGATTTTTAAAGAGGATGATTTCACCGTCTTCATATTTGGCGATTGCCGAATTTGTAGTACCGAGGTCTATGCCGAAGTTTATGGTATTTTTCATTGTTTCAAATTAACAGTTACTGTTAGGTGAGTATAAATTTACTTTTCTTCTGCGATGACGATTGCTTTTTGGACAATATGATTTTGTCCATTATCGTGCAGGTAAATTATGGGTTTAATAACTTCAGAAATGTATAAATTATTAGCGGTTTCGCCAGCAATGCGTGCTTCACAATCTAAACGCGTTTCGTCGTAAACTTCATTGAGTGGGTCGTGTACTTTATAGCCAGCATCCTCAAAAGCAGTTGAAATACGCTGTAGATTACGGCTGATGCTGCGTTCGGCAGGATTATCTTTAAGTTTTTTACTAATTTCAAAAACTTGATTAAGAATATTTAAATTGTCCTTTTCGGATAGAGTCATAGACTACGTTTTTAAGTACTTTTGCTGTATCCCGAAACTCCTGTTTCGGAAATTTATACATTGCATATTCGAAACGAGAGTTTCAAAATACTGTATTTACAAGGCGAAAATAAGAAAACGTTTTTGAAAAGGCGAATTAAATAATATATTAGCTTTTCTATTATTTTTCCCTACTCTATAAAAGACTTTAAAACTGCAAATTAGTTCCTTACTTCCTTAAAATTTGTCCTAACATTTTATTTTATGATAATAATTTGTACTTTTGAAATCCCAACAGTAAGATAATTACGAGAGATAGAATTTCAATTTATCTTCTCGACAAGAATAGTTTTAGTTTTCATAGCTTTATATTTATGAGCCTTGTTCATTTTGAACGAGGCTTTTTTTGTCGATATGTTTTAGACAGGGTTATAAGATTTCGGTAAACCTGTCCAAAAGATTTCACCCTTACTTATCACAAAATTCCTTTACTTACCAATAACTATCCGATACCTTTCGTTACTTTTGTCGTCTCAAACATTTTAAGATGTTAGACTTTTTAGTCAAGTGTTCTAAATCTTCTATCTCAAAATATTCCACCGATTATGCAAAGCCGCTTCCTATTATTACTATTTTCTTTTTTTGCTATTTCCGCACTAGCACAACAAAGTAGTTCTAAGTCAAAATCTAAAGATAAACTCTACGAAAAAGAAGGAGAACGACAAATAGAGGTCAACAACTCTGTTTTGATTAATTCGCCCAATCTCGAATTTTCGCCAGTTTACTATCAGAATGGATTAGTGTACGTCACTTCTCGTTATAAATCGGGGGCGGTAGATAAAAAAATCAACGAGACATTTTTTGAGTTATTCTATTCAGAATTAGACGCAGCAGGCAATCCGACCAAACCACAAGAATTTTCTGTCAATATAAATTCGCAAGCACACGAAGGTCCAGTTTCCTTCTCTCGTGACGGTGAGCGCATGTATTTCACTCGCAATAACATGCAAAAAGGCATGACAAAAGCAGACAGCAAAGGCATCACACGTTTAAAGATTTACGAAGCAAAGCGTGGTACTTTTGATTGGGAAAATGTCGAGGAAATGTCCTTTAGTAGCGACGAATACTCTGTGATGCATCCTAGTCTCTCCGCAGACGGCAAGACACTTTACTTCTCATCAGACATGCCTGGTGGCTATGGTGGTTTTGATTTGTATATGGTTACCCGCACGCGCGCACGCTGGACTTCTCCAGTGAATTTAGGCAAGCGTATTAACACCGATAAAAACGATGTTTTTCCTTTCATCCATGACAGCGGCACTTTATTTTTCTCATCTAATGGGCACAAGGGACAAGGCGGATTAGATATTTACTCCGTAGATTTATCTAATGAAACTTCGAAAGGAATTGTCATTAATTTAGGCGCTCCTTTCAACTCTAACGATGATGATTTAAGTTTGATTTTAAATGAAGAAGGAACGAAAGGCTACTTTACATCAGGACGTAAAGGCGGCGTTGGGAAAGACGACATTTATCAATTTGAAGCTCCTAATGGTTTAAATAATTTGGGAGAAAGACCAATGCTTAACGCTCAGATTATTGTTGTCAACGAAGCTACAGGAGAACGCTTATCAGGAGCAGGCGTACGCATTTTTGAACAAGCTAAGGATGGATTTCTAACCGAAAAAAATGCATACGATGTTGAGCTACAACCTATCTCTTCTGGTTCCTCAGAGTTAGTTATGAAATTACGCCGTAAAGATGCAAAATCTCTTGGCGCACCAGATTTCTACACAGATGATAATGGAGAATTAGTTCGACCTTTAGAACAAGGAAAAAAGTACCTTATCTTAGTCACCAAAGAGGGTTTTCGCAGTGGCGAGCTAATGACTTCTGGCGATGATGGCAATGGAACGGGACTGCGTGTTAATTTAGTGGAAGACCGCTGTATCACAATCGGAGGTAGTCTGCGCGATGCCAATAATTCTAAAGCCTTAACTGACGTAAAAATCAGCATTACCAATACCTGTGACGGCACAGAAGAAACCTTCAATACAGACAACACTGGAAATTTCGCGACTTGTCTATCAGAAGGTTGTGATTATAAAATCAGCTACATGAAGGCTGGTTATGCTACTGAGACTAAAAACATCTCCGTTGC
>CALDUB010000217.1 GCA_937923465.1 uncultured Saprospiraceae bacterium | reverse complement strand
GGTGACATCTTCCTTTGGGTGCAGCATCATACGCAGGCGCGTACCCGTCACACCGTGTTCCGATTTTTCAATCGTTTCTGTCTGACAATCGACGTAAAATTCGTCGAAAAAAGTCATTTTTCCTACGGGTATTTCGACTGTTTTGTTGTCGTTATAGCTGAGGGAAATGTGTAGGTTTTCGTTCATTGTTGTTCTTTTACGGTTGACGGTAGACGGCCGCTTTGCTTGACGGTGGACGGATTGTATTTCTAAGTGCACCGTTCACCGTCAAGCGCAGCGCCCGTCCACCGTCAACCGTAGTTTTACTTCAAACTTCTATCCAACCATTCAAAGAATACACGCTGCCATAAAATACCATTTTGTGGCGTCAAAACCCAGTGATTTTCCTCGGGGAAAATCAAAAAGCGTGAAGGTATTCCTTGTATCTGTGCAGCATTAAATGCTTGCATACCTTCCGAAATTGGAACGCGGAAATCTTTTTCATTATGAATAACTAAAATTGGTGTATCCCAGTTGCCCACATATTTGTGTGGACTGTCCGTCGCGTAACTTTTAGGAGGATTTTCACCCCAATAAGCGCCGCCGATATCTTGGTTTGCGAAGAATAATTCTTCGGTTGTACCGTACCAACTTTCTAAGTTAAACAGACCACAGTGCGAGATAAAGGTCTTAAAACGCTTATTGTGATTACCTGCTAACCAGTAAACAGAGTAGCCACCATAACTCGCGCCAACCGCACCAAGACGGTTTTCATCTATGTACGATTCTTTTGCCGCATCATCAATTGCCGAGAAATAATCTTTCATCGGCTGACCGCCCCAATCACCACTAATGGCTTCATTCCATTCCTTTCCAAAACCAGGTAATCCGCGACGATTCGGCGCAACAATGATATAATCATTAGCTGCCATCATCTGAAAATTCCAGCGTGTTGACCAAAACTGAGAAACCTGAGATTGTGGTCCACCTTGACAATAGAGTAGTGCTGGATATTTCTTAGATTTATCAAAGCCTGGAGGATAAATCATCCAAACCAACATGTCTTTTCCATCCGTAGTTTTGACAGTGCGTGATTGGACGCGACCCATATCTATTTTCGCTAGAGTTGCTGTATTTACTTGAGTAATTGGCGTTGGTTTCGCCTTCCCATAAGCTACGCGAAAAATTTCGTGTGGCTGCGACATCGAGCAACGACGGGCAACGAGCGCTTCTTTTGTCGCTACAAAATCGTAATAATTGTAAGTCCCTTGTGTGAGTTGACGGATTTTACGATTTTCTGTACTCAACTGAAAAATGTGCTGCGTTCCTTTGGTTTCACTCGTAAAATAAATCGCTTTATCATCTGGCGAAAACTGCGGAGAGTGCGCATTACCACCAAAGTCTTTTGTTGCATCCTGTGACTTAAACGTTTTCATGTCCATAACCATCAGGCGGTATTTATCCGACTCGTAACCGTCTTTTTCCATGCTATTGTAAGCCATTAATCTACCGTCGGAAGAAAAAACTGGGTCAAGGTCATAACCTTTGTTTGCTTCTGTTAAATTACGAATTACACCACCATTTAACGTGTATAAATAAATGTCAGAATTAGTACTTACAGCATAATCTTTACCCGACATTTTTTTACAAACATAGACAATTCCCTTACCGTCAGGCGTCCAATTTATCTGTTCCAATCCACCAAAAGGACTCAATGGACTATCATATGGTTCCCGCATAATATTCGGACCTTCACCCGCTATTTTACCATCCATATACTTTGCTATGAAAATATTTGAGTAGCTCTCATCTTCATAATGGTCCCAGTGACGGTACATCAAATCGTCGATAATTCTGGCATTTGCCTTTGGTAAATCTGGATACATTTCTGCTGTCGTTTGCTTGTATTTGACATCATTAATGTACAAAATATGGATACCGTCAGGAGAATATTTAAAACCATTTACCGTAAAGTTTGAAATTTGTTTAGGACTCGTTCCGTCCACATTCATTTCCCAGATATAGCCACTTTTCAGGTAACCAATCTTTTTACCGTCGGGACGATATTGTGCATTCCCTTCGTTTTCTGGTGTTGCTGTTAGTTTTTTTAATGACTTTGCGTCACCACTAACGTCTACAGAATATAAATCACGCTTGCTGTTATTCGCTTTGATATCAGAATAAGTTACGCTGTATAAAACCGTTTGACCATCAGGTGAAACGTCTTGTAAGGAGACGCGACCGAGCGACCAGAGTAGTTCTGGGGTTAGGCGATTTTGAGCAAATATTTGCGTCGTTAGGAGAGAGATGAGGAGGAGGAAGGTTAGTTTTTTCATGGTTGACGGTTGACGGTTGACGGTTGACGGTCTGTAATTGCTTGACCTTTTGCACGATAACCGATGTTTGTTATTATTTTTGTTGAAAATGATTCAATTTGAAACTATGGAGGTAACGGTCATTTTAATTTCAGAATAAATTAAACTGTTTATTCAATAATTCATTTAGGCAGAAAGCAATGCCCGTTACCTTTTTTCTATATTGTCTTATTTGATTAGTTTTAATAGTTGTCTTTCGTATTGAATCCAATAGTGATTTAAATGTTTAGGTTTTTTAAATTGAGTGTAAATTGAAAAAAGGTATCGGGCACTGCTATTAAAAAAGAATTCTTGTATTCTTAAAATCTCCTTTTTTCTTAAAAGAAGTGACCGATACCATGGATTTTGGTACAAATGAAAGTCTGGTAAATCCGTCCACCGTCAAGCGCAGCGGCCGTAAACCGTCCACCGTATTAAAGCACAAGCCCTACATGCCCCAAATGATGATTACTATGCCAAGCATACATCCCACAAGCAACATCCAAAGCCATATTACTCTTATGTTCTGGGTGGAAAAAAGTCTTTTCCCAATCTTCTTCAGTCATATTATTGAGGAGGTAAACCCAACGTCCGTGAATACCTTCTATGATATTCAGTGACCATTCGATTGGCGTATCTTTACTATCAGGCATATCTGCCCATAGCCCTTCAAAGTATGGGCGAATCGTTGGATTTTCTTCCGTCAGAGCTAATTTGAAGCGAGAAAAGCTATTGATATGGCTATCTGCCACGTGATTAACAACTTGGCGAATTGTCCAGCCGCCTTCGCGGTAAGGCGTATTCAAATCATCTTGTGAAGCTTCTGCCACTTTTTCTTTTAGACGTGCAGGAAAAGACTCAATTTCGGTAATCCATTGGTCGATATGTTCGCGTGTTATTTTTTCGGGGACGATGTATTTTCCGATAGGGTATCGACGATTTTCCATGATATTGTTTGTTTTTGTTTAAGACTTTAGCCTGTTACAAGTGTCAGACACTTTTGTATGTTTGGCTTGTTTTTTTAATTCTCAATTGCACGGTTTTAGCTGGCTTTAAGTGTCCGACACTGACCTTTTGCAACCAGCATTAGAACCTTTAAAACCCTACAACCCTTACAACCTTTTTTAGACATCCGACTGCAAAGCATACGCCCGATATTCCGCATCCGATTGATTTTCGTAATAAGCCAAAGCATCTTGAATCGATACAAAGAAATGATTTTCTCCAAACTTTTCCACCACTTTACTCGATTTAAATAAATCACGGACGGGACCGATGACACCGATGAAGTAGAGTTCAATATTTTGTCCTGCCAAATCATCCTTTATATCAAACAAAGTGGCAAAAGCTGTACTGTCAATATTTGAAATACCGTACGAATTCAATATAATGAGGCGTAAGTCGTCTCCTTTACGGCGGCGATAATCTTCTATTTGCTCGCGGAAATACTCGGCATTAGCAAAGTATAGTTGGGCGTCAAAGCGTAAGATGAGGACATCATTACGCAATTCAACTTCTTTAAAACGGCGAATGTTACGGTAATGATTTGTGCCTGGAATACGTCCTAACTCTGCAATATGCGGACGCGTCGAATAGAAAATCATCATAGCCAATGAAAGAGCGATACCTGTTAAAATACCTTCTTCGATACCTATGAATAAGGTAGCGAGAAAAGTCACAACCATCATAATGAGGTCGCGTTTATCTGTTTGCCAAAGTGTTACTGCTGCGCGCCAGTTGAAGAGTTTTAATACAGCAGCGATGATGATAGAAGCGAGTATTGCTGACGGTAAATAGTAGAACAATGAAGTCAAATAAAGCAAAGTTAAACCCACCAGTAAGGAAGAAATGACCCCCGCCATTGGCGTCTTTGCGCCTGCGCT
>CALDUB010000216.1 GCA_937923465.1 uncultured Saprospiraceae bacterium | reverse complement strand
GGAACTTGCACTGCATTCAACACCATATTCACAATATCCGTCTGTGTAACATTCTCCGCCTCTGCTTCATAAGTCAATCCTAATCTGTGACGCATCACATCATGACAAACCGAACGCACATCTTCTGGTATCACATATCCACGACGTTGTAAAAACGCATAAGCTTTTGATGCCAAAGCTAAGTTGATACTCGCACGTGGCGAACCTCCGTAGTTTATCAAGTGCTTTAAATCGGGAACACCATGTGCTTCTGGCTCACGCGTAGCAAAAACAATATCTAAAATATATTGCTCGATTTTTTCGTCCATATAAACTTTACGGACAGACTTACGGGCTTGTAAAATTTCTTTTGGAGAGACAACAGGATTAACCTTTGCAAAACCACCTTCTGATAGATTTCTGCGGATAATCTCGCGCTCTTCCTCTTTTGTTGGATAGTCAATATTGACTTTCAACATAAAACGGTCCGTCTGTGCCTCAGGCAAAGGATACGTTCCTTCTTGTTCGATTGGATTTTGAGTTGCTAAAACCAAGAATGGTTCTTGCATCGGGTAAGTCGTTCCACCAATAGTTACTTGACGTTCTTGCATTGCCTCTAAAAGGGCAGATTGCACTTTGGCTGGTGCACGGTTAATCTCATCTGCGAGGATGAAGTTGGCAAAGATTGGTCCTTTACGTACCGTAAAATCATTTTTCTGTGGGTTGAAAATCATCGTACCTACAATATCCGCTGGCAATAAATCTGGCGTAAATTGAATACGGCTAAACTTAGCATCTATAGCTTGTGACAAAGTATTAATCGCCAAAGTCTTTGCTAAACCTGGAAGACCTTCTAAAAGAATATGTCCGCGCGTGAGTAGTCCTAAAAGGAGGCGCTCAATCATATGATTTTGCCCGACGATAACTTTTGCAGTCTCGGCGTTAAGGGTTTCAACAAAAGCACTGTCTCTAAAAATTTGCTCGTTGAGTGCTTGAATATCTATGGATTGCATATCTTTTGATGATTGATTTTTCTGAATTTTTCGCAAAATTGGTAAAAGCTACGCAAAAACGAAAAAAGGAAGCTAATTAATATTATTTTGGGGTGTATTTAACCTTCTTTTAATACGGATGTATGTCTGAAAGGTTAATTCTCAATGTCTAAAACCTCTATTATGTTTAGAAATAATTATCATCCTGCTTTTGTTATGGGAGTTATTGGATTTCTCACGGGCTTATTTTTTCTATATATCAGTGGTCTTCTTTATAATGAATTCGTTAATAGCTTTTTCTTATTTCCTTCCCCAGGAGTTGATACCAATTCCCTTACCCAGGAAATTTACCGTTTTTTTGTAGGAACATTATTTATTAGTCTTACATTTTTATTAGCAAGTATAGGAATAATACGACGTAATAGAAACGCTCGAAATATCATGCTTGGTCTATCCATATTCTGCTTACTTTGTGTAATTAGTTTATGTGGTATGATGATTTTTAAAATAAATATATGGCAAGCTCAGACGATATTATATAGTAATTTTATTTTCACCACTGTTACTATTCTTTTATCTAGTATACTCATTTTTGCGAGGAAGAGTTCAGATGAATATTTTAGAAAAAATAAAATTGATACCCACAAAGATTTATTGGATAATATCTGAAATCAACAACCAATATCAATAGAGATTCATCTTTATTTGAAAAAGGCAAAAAAAATACGGACATTCGGGTCAGAATGAATAGTGATTTTTTTACCGCCGAGACACAAAAGCGCAAAGTCACAACAAAAAACTCTCCGCCTCTCCGTCTTTGCGGTAGAACATTCTCCACCTTTACAAACGAAAAACACTTAGAATGAGTCCTGATTTACAAGCAAAAATTTTTGATGCTATTTCACAGCATCACAATAAAAAAGCGGAAGTTGTTGAAAGTCTTTCTGATTTACTACAAGTCGGAAAAGATGCAATATACCGACGAATGCGAGGCGATTCCATTTTGACACCTGACGAGATAGATTTACTCTGCAAAAAATACCGTATTTCTTTGGATGCTTTGGTTTTTGACAAATCAGATACTGTCTTTTTCAATTATAATGCCTTCACACAGAAGGTGAGTAATTTTCGGGAATATTTAGAAGGAGTGCAACAAAATATTGAGGCGGCGCATACTTTGCCCAATTGCGAATTGTATTATGCAACGATGGAAATTCCTGCCTTTCACTATTTTTATAATAAAGAATTAACTGCTTTTAAGCTATATGTTTGGGGATTGACGTCCTTGGGTTTTGATTTTTTAGAGGGGCGCAAGTTTAGTTTTAATTTTGTTTCTCCTGATAATTTCACAATCACAGATAACATTGCGAAGCTATATAATCAATTGCCAAGTACAGAATTATATAGTCTAAATATCGTTGACCACACATTAAATCACATTGAATACATTGCGGCAATAGACGGATTCGAAAATCCAGAAGATGCTTTGACGCTCTGTGATGCTGTTCAATCAACAATGGCACATGCTAGAAATATGGCAGAAAAAGGAATGAAGTTTTCACCAGGTAGTGAACCTAAAGAGGGCGTGAATGCACCTTTTGACTTATATCACAATGAATTGGTGAGTACGAACAATACATTTCTTTTAAAAAGTTCGGCGACAAAAGTCCTCTATACCACATTCGGCAATCCTAATTTTTTGATGACGACAGACGACAGGATGTGTAACTATGCAGATAAATGGTTAGAATCTACTATCAAAAAATCAACAACAATAAGTAACCACTCAGAAAAAAGCCGTGCGTGGTTCTTTAATCGTTTAGAGAAAAGAATCAAACGTTCTCGAAATCGAATTGAGCTATTAATGGAAGAATAAAAAAATGCTGGTAGAGATTTAAATCTCTACCAGCGTTTTTTTATTGAAAGAAGTTATTTCCCGGCGACTACAACGACAATCTCTCCTTTAGTTTTTTGTCCAGAATAATGCGCCGCTAATTCATCTAAAGTACCACGCTTAACCTCCTCGTGCAATTTTGTTAATTCTCGACAAACACAAGCGAGCCTTTCTCCTCCACAGTGTTCCGCTAGTTGAGTCAAGCACTTCCCAATACGATGCGGAGATTCATATAAAGAAAAGGTATTCTCCAAACTAGATAAATGTATCAAGCGCGTCTGGCGACCTTTTTTATGAGGCAAAAATCCTTCAAAGTGAAATCGGTCACAAGGTAATCCAGAAGCAACTAGAGCAGGAATAATAGCAGTTGCTCCAGGTAAGCATTCCACCTTAATTTCATTTTTTACACATTCTCGTACCAGATAAAACCCAGGGTCTGAGATACCAGGCGTACCCGCATCAGAAATCAAAGCGACCTTTGCACCTCCTAATATTTGCTGCACTATTGCAGGAGTAGTCCCATGCTCATTGTGCGCGTGGTGTGAACGTAGAGGCGTACTTATTTCGTAATGATTTAGCAGTTTTTTTGAAGTCCGCGTGTCTTCTGCTAAAATGAGGTCAACTTCATTCAACAAACGTACTGCGCGATAAGTCATATCTTCTAAGTTGCCAATAGGTGTTGGCACTAAATAAAGCATGTAGAAACTATTTTTTTGTGAAATAAGCAATGGCAGAAAGCACCATATAAGTCAAAACAATTGTCGCGAAAGCTGCGTAACCAAAAAGAAAAAATTCAGCGAGCGCCGCAAATATAAATATTATTCTAAACTCATTTCCTTTCCATTTTAATCCTTGAAATTTTCCGCTAAACATTGGAAATTCTGAAATCATCAAATAAGAAAGAATTAGAATAATAGGAAGTAAGAATATTTTTTGTGTCATAAAATCGCCTAAACCAAAAGTGTCATTTTGATAAATCATCAATAAACCCATGACAAAACCAGTCGCAGTTGGGGTATTTAAGCCTATAAAGTCAACAGACTGACGCGTATCTAGATTAAATCTTGCCAAACGCAAACAAGCCAGCATCGAAAAGATAAAACCTACAAATGGCAGAAAATCTTGCAAAGATGCACCTGCTGCAAGGGTCGTTTCATTGCCGCCCAAAAGAACGTAAAATATCATTCCTGGCACCACTCCAAAAGAAACCATATCTGCCAAACTATCCAATTCTTTGCCTACAGGAGAACTTACATTTAGTAAACGAGCAACAAACCCGTCTCCAAAATCCATCGCAATAGATAATAAAAAGCAGTACAGTACTATAGAAAAATAACCACTTAACAAAGCAGTCACAGCTACACAACCAAAAAACAAATTTAGTAGTGTAATAATATTAGGTATTTGTTTCTTCATGAATTGTCTTTTTTAGACTTGCACCGAAAAATATGATTTTTTTTCGTTCTTAGACAAATCTCCCCGCGTTGCGGGACGAGCAGTGATTGTCCCGTGCAACGGGGGGATTTGTCAAAGAATCATTTTTTTAAAACTAGTAGACTTCTTCACAAATAACTAACACACATATGAAAATATCTTTATTTCGCTATTTCCCTTTAAAAAAGTACGTCCGTAGAAGGACTATGCACTGATTTTTTAAAGAGAACTATTCCCAACCTATCGGTACGGGACAGGCTGAAAAAGTCTAAATTCCATATACATATTTCTTATTTATAAATAAATCTAATTTATTGCGTACACTCCAATCTCAAGTATTCTACGAATATAATCTTTAATATTTTCAAACCAAGTGTCTTTTCGATAACAACGAGAATTTTGTCGTTTCGCTTGAAATCTTTACCTTTGGTTGCTTTATATGAAATATAAACTATTTATTATAAAGTACAACACCAATATCCCTATTTTATTTTTCTATTCCCACACATATAAATAGGTCAAAAAGCGATCTCACCACTCAATTATTTCCTGAACAAAATAAAGTTTTCACCTCAAAAGTACTCAAAAGAACGGTACTACTGTATCACTCGAAATTTACTGTTAGAAAAAAAGCCTTAATCCTTATTAATCTCCTTAATAGTTTGGCTGCTTGCTTTGCAACGGACAACGGTTTTTTAATCGTTTTTTTTAGATGAGAAGGACTAATACGCCCTTTTTCATAACAATGATATGAATATGTACTCACTCTCTACAAACACTGACTTTGCAAGATGGACTTCGTTCAACTTCAAATTTACCTTATTCTTTTTTGTTCTAGCTTTTTTACCATTCGCCCAATCTTATGGACAAAGTCCGTTTTGTAGTGGAGCGACAGAACTCTGTCCTGCCGAGGGGGTTACTTATCCTGCGACAACGGACGCGGGAGATGCGCCGTCAGGTAATAATTATGGATGTTTAGGTTCAGAACCAAACCCTGCATGGTTTTATGTTGAAATTTCACAAGCAGGAAATATTAATATCGCTCTTACCAATTCCAACAATGAGGATATTGACTTTGCAATGTGGGGTCCATTTGCAAGTTTACCAACAGCTTTAAGTAATTGTGGGTCTCTAAATGCTCCGATTGATTGTAGTTATTCTACATCTGCTTCTGAGACTGCAAACATTCCAAATAGCTCTGTTGGGCAGGTATATCTTTTAATGATTACCAATTATTCAAATGACCCAACAGAAATAAATGGCATTGGTACAGGTTCAGGAGTTGCGACTTGTGACGGTATATGTTCTGCAGACGGTGGTTCACTAGACCAAATAGACCTATCAGGGTGTGTTGGTGCATCGGATTTAAATACTACTATTACACCTAACTATCCCTCATCTACATCTGAACCAAGTTCATTTTCTTATGGTTATACCTTTCTAGTATCAAACGCTGCTGGAGTAATCATGTTTACCTCAGATGGACCAGATTTGAGTTCTCTTCCTCCTGGAGATTTTACCATTTGTGGGCTTTCTTACAAATTGTCTGATGCCGCTTTTGTAGCTACGGCTATAGGTCAAACTGTTTCCTCTCTCCAATCTTCTTTTGATAACGAAACATCCTTATTCTGTGGTGATACTTCTGATGATTGTTTTGATGTTAGTATAGGTCTTCCCAGTCCCCCTATTTTCAGAGACACTATAGGTTGTTTAGGCGATTTCATAGAGCTTCCTAATGGTGAGTCTTATCCCGTGCCAGGTGTTCACACTTATTCTGCCGATATAGGAACTGGATGTGGACAAGACATCACTTACGTTGTTGCACCTATCATACCAACAACCGAAGTTATAGATGAGACCGTATGTGAGGGTGAGTGTATAAATATTGATGACATTGATTATTGTGACCCAACACAGGTAATTATGTTAGAAACAGAAGAAGGATGTGACAGCTTAATAGTTTTAAATATTACATTCATTGCTGTAAATTCAGAAATTGCAGACCCAGATATCCTTTCTTGTACAAATCAAACAGTAACTTTAGACGGCTCTGCATCTAATGGTAACGAGTTTGAGTGGCGTGATGAAGCAAATAATTTACTAGGGACAACAACGACCTTGGACGTCACAAGTATAGGTTGCTATACACTAACAGCCATCAATAATACTGTTAGCCCTTCATGTTCAGCCGAGAGTACGGTTTGCGTAACACAAGACGGAGGTAGTACTGTAACCACACCAACACCAACTGGCACAACACCAGTATGTGCGCCAAATTCAGGAACTTACTCTATCACACCTGAAACAGATGTAGATTATACTTGGACAATATCAGGTAATGGAAGCATTGAAACAGGGCAAGGAACAGACGAGATTACTGTAGACTGGACAAGTGCAGGTGCTGCAAACGTGTGTGTTACCGCATCAAATTCATGCGGGGCAGGCACACAAGAATGCTTCCCTGTAACAATAAATGAAGTCCCAGAAGACCCAACTATTATAGGTGATACTCCTATTTGTCCAACGGGTACGGGTAGCTATTCTGTAGCACTTGACGCAACAGTTACAAGCTATAGCTGGACAGTGCCTGCAGGTGCTAGCATCACTAGTGGTAACAATACAGAAAGTATCACTGTTTCTTTTGGTAATACGGCAGGAGATGTATGTGTAATAGCAAGTAATGCTTGTGGAGATGCTACTCAAGACTGTTTTCCTGTTGCTTTATTCGACTTACCTGCAGATGCTAATGTTTCTGGTCCTATGGATATCTGCCCAGGACAAACGGTAACTTACTCTACTCCAAGTGATGTTAATACGACAATGTATAACTGGACAATCCCAGCTTGTGCGACAATTGACAGTGGACAAGGTTCTAATTCAATAACAGTAACCTGGGGGGCAACTTGTACTGCGGCAGGTAATATTTGTGTAGACGTTAGTAATACTTGCGGAACAGGACAAGGCGATTGCTTTCCTGTTTCTTTGTCAACAGTGACAGAGACTCCAATGGTATCAACGACCGCAGCCTCTGCGTGTGCGTGTGACATTACAATGGCTTCGGTCACAGATACAGCTACAGCTACCAATATCGTTTGGTCTGTACCAACAGGTGCGACAATTACAGGAGGACAAGGAACAGCAAATATTACAATTGACTGGTGTGATGCACAAAGTGGTGACATCTGTGCAGAACTAACTTATGCTTGTGGTACCGTTGAAGATTGTTCTCCAGTGACAATCTCGCCTATACCTACAGCAAATGCGGGTACAGACAATGCCATTTGTGGCTTAACCTATGATTTGAATGCAACAGCTTCTGTTGGAAGTGGAACATGGTCATACTCTGGTACAGGAACAGCTGACTTTATAAATGCAAGTACTGCACAGACGGCAGTTACTGTTGGTGACTTTGGTTCTTATACTTTTACTTGGACTGAAAATAATAATTCTTGTACTGATACAGATGAGGTGACAATTGATTTTAATGCCTCGCCAATGATTGACGGTGGCATTACTGAAACTTGTAATGGAACAAATACGGCTTACATTATTTCTTTTACGGCAACAGGTGGTGCGCTTCCTTACTCAACAGCAGGAATAACGGGTACGTGGGTAGGAGATACTTTTACTTCTAACGAAATAACAAGTGGTGATACTTACACCTTTACTATATCTGATGCAAATACTTGTATTTCTCAAGAATACAATGGCATCTTCACTTGTGATTGTGAAACAGACGCAGGAACAATGCTAGTAGGACAACTAGAAGCCTGTATTGACCAAACGGTAACAGCGACACATAATGGCGACGAAACTTTAGATGCAAATGATATTTCTCAATTCATCTTACACAATGGCGACCCAATTAGTGGAGTCATTTTCGCAGCAAATAATACAGGAGAGTTTGGTTTAATTGCACCAATGATTACAGAAACAACCTACTTTATTTCTTTCGCCGTTGGAGATAATGACGGAACAGGAAATGTAGATTTGAATGCATCTTGTGCAGGATTTACAGAAGGAGTGCCTGTTATTTTCCATGATTATCCAGCACCAATTGCTGGAGCTGACGATGCTACTTGTGGTTTGACTTATGATTTATCGGTTATGCCTGATGCTGCTGGCGGAAGTTGGTCTCAAACAGGCGGCACAGGTGCCGCGACATTTGCAGATGTAAATGCTCCTAATACAAATGTGACCGTTTCTGAAACTGGAATTTATACTTTTACTTGGTCAGAAAACAATAGCGGATGTCTAGGAAGTGATGATGTTGAGATTACGTTTAATCCTTCTCCTGAAATTACAGGAGGCATTAATGAAGTTTGTAATGGAACAAATACTGCCTACACAATCACTTTTGAAGCAACTGGTGGAACATTGCCATACACTACTTCTGGGATTGCAGGTACTTGGACTGGCAGTACTTTCACTTCTAACGAAATCACAAGTGGCGATACTTATACCTTCACTATCACGGATGCAAATGGTTGTATCTCACAAGAATACAATGGCATTTTCACTTGTGACTGTGAAACAGACGCAGGTACTATTCAAGTAGAACAACTAGAAGCTTGTATTGACCAAACAGTAACAGCAACACATAATGGTGACGAAACTTTAGATGCAAATGATATTTCTCAATTCATCTTACATAATGGTGACCCAATTGGTGGAGTCATTTTCGCAGTAAGTAGTACAGGAGAGTTTGGTCTGATTGCACCAATGATTACAGAAACAACTTACTTTATTTCTTTCGCCGTTGGAGACAACGATGGAACAGGAAATGTAGACTTAAATGCAGCTTGTGCAGGATTTACAGAAGGAGTACCTGTTACCTTCCATGATTATCCAGCACCCGTTGCGGGGGCAGACGATGCTACTTGCGGTTTGACTTACAATATATCAGTGACATCCGATGTTACAGGTGGTAGTTGGTCACAAACAGGAGGTACAGGAACCGCCGCATTTACAGACGTAAATGCTCAAATCACAACTGTAACTGTTTCTGAAACGGGAACTTACATTTTCACTTGGTCAGAAAACAATGGAGGATGTTTGGGCAGTGATGAGATTGAAATCACATTTAATCCTTCTCCTGAAATTACGGGAGGCATTAATGAAGTTTGTAATGGTACAAATACTGCTTACACAATTACTTTTGAAGCAACTGGAGGAACATTACCATATGTTGCGACTGGAATTGAAGGAACTTGGGTTGGAGCGGTTTTTACTTGTGACGAAATCCCAAGTGGAGATTCTTATATTTTTAGTATCACAGATGCAAATGGTTGTATCTCTCAAGAATACAATGGCATCTTCACATGTGATTGTGAAACAGACGCAGGGACTATTCAAGTAGAACAACTAGAAGCTTGTATTGACCAAACAGTAACAGCAACACATAATGGCGACGAAACGCTAGATGCAAATGATATTTCTCAATTTATCTTGCACGACGGCAACCCAATTGACGGAGTCATTTTCGCAGCAAATAATACGGGAGAATTTGGTTTAATCACGCCAATGATTGCAGAAACAACTTACTTTATCTCTTTCGCCGTTGGAGATAGTGACGGAATGGACAATGTAGACTTAAATGCGGCTTGTTCTAATTTCACAGAAAGTATTCCTGTTATTTTCCATAATTATCCAACACCTACCGCTGGCACAAACGATGTTATTTGTGGTTTAACTTACAGCTTATCTGCCACACCTGATGTCACAGGTGGTAGCTGGTCACAAACAGGAGGTACAGGAACCGCGATTTTTGATGATGCAAGTGCAGCTAATACAAGTGTTACTGTTTCAGAAATAGGAGATTATGTTTTCACTTGGACAGAAGATAATTCTGGATGTGTAGGTTCTGATATCGTTAGCATTAGCTTTAACGAAAGTCCTACTGTTGAAAGTTTGATTGACGAAATTTGCAATAATACAAATACGGCTTACACTGTTTCATTTACTGTAACAGGCGGAATGGCTCCTTATTCTATAACTGGAATTGCAGGAACTTGGGAAGAAAATGTTTTCACTTCTGCGGACTTAGTAAGTGGAGCAAATTACTCTTTCTCTATTGAAGATGCCAATACTTGTGTTTCACAAGAATACAATGGTTCGCACATTTGTAATTGTGAAACAAATGCAGGAACAATGTCTCTGGAGCAATTAGAAGCATGTGTAGACCAATCTGTGACGGCTATTCATAATAACGATGAAACCTTAGACGGGGATGATGTATCGCAATATTTATTGCACGACGGAGATGCGGTTAATGGACAAATTTTCGACATGAATACAACAGGAGTATTTAGCTTAGTCAGTCCAATGTTGACAGAAACGACTTACTTTATCTCTCTCGCAGTTGGAAATGATGACGGAAATGGAAATGTAGATTTGACTGCAAACTGTACAGATATAGCACAAGGGCAACCCGTTACTTTTTATGCTTACCCAACACCCGAAGCTGGTGCAAATGATGATATTTGTGCTCTGACTTATGACCTATCTGCAACACCTGGATTTTCTGGAGGTATGTGGTCTTCAACAGATGCGACGATAGTTTTCACTGATGCTGCTGACGCAAATACATCTGTAACCGTTACTACTTTTGGTACTTACGACTTCGTTTGGACAGAAAGTAATAACGATTGTGAAGGTAGTGATGAAGTAACGATAACTTTCAATGCTCCACCAGAATTAGCAGCGCCTCAAATGGAAACTTGTGATTTGGCAACAAACGATTATACTGTTACTTTCTCTATTACAGGAGGACTAGCACCATACTTCGTAGACGGAATAATGATTGCAGGAACTGATTTTACTTCTAGTTCAATTGACAGTAATGTGCCTTATTCTTTCGAAGTAACAGATACAAATGGATGTGGGCCTATCACTATAACAGGTGTCCGCAATTGTGATTGTCAATCTGATGCTGGCACAATGGAACAAGCATTACAAGAAGCTTGTATTGACGAAACAGTTACTGGTTTACCTCTCGGCGACGAAGTAAATGACGGCGATGACGTTGTGCAATATATTTTACATGACGGCAACGGAACGATAGCAGGAACAATCTTCGAGACGAGCAATACCCCAACATTTGGACTTACCTCACAGATGACGACTGGTGTTACTTATTACATTTCTACTATCATCGGAAATGACCTTGGTGGCGGAATTGTTGATATGAACGACCCTTGCTTTAGAGTAGCAGTTGGTACCCCCGTCATTTTCAATCCTTTACCTGATGGCAGTATTTCTGGAAGTGCGGCAATTTGTGAAGGTAGTTCAACGGATATTTCTTTCGACTTAACAGGTACAGCTCCTTTTAGTGTTGTTTTTGACGGAGTGACATTGACAAACCAATCAGCAACTTTCACACAAACGGTCTCACCTCTTGCGACAACAGATTATACACTGACAGAAGTAACAGATGCAAACGGATGTGTTCAAGCTGTAAATTCCCTAGTAACAATTACAGTTAATACACCACCGTCAGCAACTATCGCTGCTGCTGCAAATGTGTGTAATAGTTCAGATAATGGTAATGCAACAAGTTTAAACTTTTCGGATTTCATTACCGCTGGTGATGCGACGGGCACTTGGCAAGATACGGATGCTTCTGGCGCTATCGGAGTTTTCACTAGTTTAGACTTTACAGGAATTACTCCTGGTGATTACACATTCATTTATACAACTGGCGCAGCTAATGCCCCTTGTACAAATGTAAGTTATACAATGACTGTCATCGTTGAAGATTGTGTCTGTCCAAGTGTAGCGACTTCTGCACCTGATGCACTTTGTAACGACGGAGGCAATTTGGATTTGACAAGTTTGCAAGTAACTGACCAAGCTGGAACATGGGCAATAATCAGTCAACCTGACGGAGCAAGTGAATTATTGAGTGGAGATATTTTTGCAACTACAGGAATTCCTGCGGGCGATTATATTTTCGAATTTACGCTGTCTAATATGCCTCCTGACGGATGTCCAACAACATCACAAGAGACATTAACAGTTAATCAAGCAGTGTCGGCAGGAACGCCAAATGCAAATTTAAATTTCTGTGCAACAGATGCAACGAATGTTAATTTGAATGATGAAATTCTTGATGCTAATATCGGTGGTGTGTGGACAGAAGTTTCTACTAATCCTTCGATGGGAAATGCATTTAATGCTAATACAGGAGTTTTTAATCCAAATAACCAGTCTGTAGGAACTTACACATTCCGTTATACTGTAACTGGCGCTGCACCTTGTGGAGATGATTTTTCTGAAATAAGTGTTACGATTAGCCCTGCACCAACAGCAGATGCAGGAGAAAGCGATGAGATAACTTGTGAGAAACAAGAAATTATACTTGGAGGAAATGCAACTCAAGGAGACAACATCAGTTACCTATGGGAGGCAACAAATGGAGGAATTCTAAACCCCGATGAAATCACTAGCTTAAATCCTTCTACTTTGACTGGCGGAACTTACATTTTAACTGTGACAAATGATTTGACAGGTTGCTCCGATACGGATGATGTCGTTATTGCTGAAGCAGTTGAATTACCAATGCCATTCTTTAGCATTTCAGATATTTCTTGTTTTGGTGAAAGTGACGGTTTAATCACAATCGACTCCGTAGCAGGAGGACAGCCGCCTTACGTTTATTCATTAGACGGTGAAAACTTTAATACAAGTACTTTCTTCCCTAGTTTATCTGGTGGTGACTATACAATTTCGGTACAAGATGTGAATGGTTGTTTAAATGATATCTCGTTTGAATTTCCTGAACCAAATGAAGTTTCCGTAGAACTCTTCGCAGTTTTAGAAGATGATAATACCATACGTTTTGGTGATAGTGTCGCTTTAAACATAATCCCAAGTGTTGATTTTGATAGCTTAGAGAGTGTCGTTTGGACGCCTTCAGCAATTTTGTCTTGTGACACTTGTCAGATGACTTGGGCAATGCCATTTGAGACGACAAATTTCTCGGTGACTATTGAAGACGACGGATGTGTAGCTACGGATAATTTCACATTAGTTGTCAAGCGCGACGCACCGATTTTTGTTCCGACTGCATTCTCTCCAAACAATAATGGTAGCAATGAAGTCCTAATGATTTTCGCAGGTGACCAAGTCGCTAAAGTAAATGAATTTTTAGTTTTTAATCGTTGGGGTGAAGCAGTTCACGAGTATTACCAATTTTTGCCAAATGACCCTGCTTTTGGTTGGGATGGAACTTGGCGTGGTGAACCAATGAACTCTGCTGTTTTTACTTGGTATGCCGAAATTGAATTAATCGACGGACGAACTGAAGTAGTAAAAGGAGACGTGACTTTGATGCGCTAACTTTTTAGAATTTAGAGGACATTACTAATTCTGTCAGGTAGTAATTAAAAACCTTCATTACTTTAACAAGTAGTGAAGGTTTTTCTTTCTTTGACAAATCCCCCCGCGTTGCGGGACAAGCAGTGATTGTCCCGTGCAACGGAAGGATTTGTCAGAGAACTAGGTTTTTTAATGTCGCAACACCATACCTTTCGTACTATATTTTATTCCTACTTTTGCACAAATATTTAAAATATGACGACTCAACAGCAAGACTTTATAACAAATCTGCGCGCATCTATCGCAAACAATACTTTTGTGCGGGTTACTCTAAGTAAACCTTGTCAGAAGAATGCTGATTTGCAAAAAATATATGTCAAGCCCGCGATAATTAGAAAGGATTTAATGTTGACTTTTACGCTGCGTCATCAAACAAAAGATATTACAAAAAATTTCTCCATTGAAGACGGTATCAGAGAGATTGAGAAGTATCACGGAGAGACTTTTCTCATTGCTTCTCAATTCAATACAGATAGAGACTGGATTTTGAAAGCTGGCAAAAAAGGAAAATTTGCCTTACAAAGCACACCGCCAACTTTCACAACTCCTCCAGAGTTGAAACATGATAAGCAAAAAAATCACATCGCAAAAGGTGCTGATTATTTGACTGAACTGGGAGTTACGAATAGCAAAGGAAAGGTGAGTAAAGACATGGGTGATAAGTTTAAGCAAATCAATAAATTTGTTGAAATCATCGCAGGCTTAGTAGAAAAAGCTGATTTTCTCCAGAAAAAGTCTACGATTAAAGTAACTGATATGGGTGCAGGCAAAGGTTATTTGACTTTTGCTGTTTATGATTATTTGGTGAATAAAATGAATTTGAAAGCAGAGGTCATAGGGGTCGAAATTCGTCCTGATTTAATAAAACTTTGTAATACTGCTGCACAAAAAATAGAATTCAAAGGGCTGCGTTTTGAAGAAGGTTACATCGGAAACTACGACTTACCCAAGACAGACGTTTTAATTGCTCTCCATGCCTGTGATACAGCAACAGACGATGCCATACAAAAAGGAATAGAAGCTGAAGCAGAATTAATAATCTGCGCACCTTGCTGCCACAAACAAGTGCGTAAAGCAATGACAAAAAGTGAAACTCTAGACAGTATTTTAAACTATGGAATACTAAAAGAAAGGCAAGCAGAAATAGTAACGGACACCATTCGTGCTCTATTGTTAGAGGCAAACGGCTACAAAACGAAGGTTTTCGAATTCATATCTACTGAACACACTGGCAAAAATGTCATGGTAATCGGAACAAAACACAAGCGCCCTGTAGACAAAGAAAAATACGAAACCGAAATCAAAAAACTCAAACAAGAATTCGGAATAAATCAACACTACCTAGAAACTATCCTCTAAAAAGGACTACGGAGTAGTCCAACATGAATAACCCCGAATGCAATTCGGGGAAACACTAACCTACCCAGGCAAGCTATCCAATATAGGAGCAATCGGCAAAGTATCCTTCAACTCTTTAATCATAGGCATCTCAGGCTTAATCGGCTTTTCAGGTTTAGGGATACTATCCACATCCAGACGAGCTCGCGCAATCAAAATAGAATCTACCAGAGCAGCAGCTTCCTCCAAAACATTCTCTTTGCACTTCTCTCGCATAGAATTTACCCAGCGATTGACCTTTTCCTCAATCTTTTGTTCGATAATTTCTTCCTTTGTTAAAGATTGCTTCTTTTCCGATTGACACGAAAAAAAAGAGAAAAACAAAACACCACAAAAGAGGAGGTAATACCTTTTATTCATCCTAGTTATTCCTTTTAATTTCTTGCAAACGACGCACTTGTTCTTCGATTTCACTTTGTCTTTCTATCAAAATAGAATCCACTAAACCTGCCACTCGTTTATCAAAATTCAATTCACACAAACTATCAATTTCTGGTTTAAGTTCTCCTACTTTTTTTAAGTACAAGCTATCAATCAAATTTCTGTCTTGAACCAAAAGTGTCTGAGGTGCTTCCTCTGTACAACTCAAACACAAAATCGTGATAAAGATGTAAAATAAAAATCTCATAAATTTATGTTATCGTTCTTTGTGAATTTTCTACTACTTAATCAACCGTTGTTCCGTCATATCTACAATATACTTCTTTTCCCCTTCGCTATTCTCCTGCAATGCAACCATTTTGCTATTAGCAGATGCACCTAAACTTCTCGGCAATAATGGCTGTGGTCTTTCAAAAAGAGAAACAATTCCAAAGGTTCCTGTTTCTTCATCATAGCGTGGAAAAATAGCTTGATAAGTTTCATTATTTTTTTCAGAAGGCAATAAAAACAAGGATGAATAGCTATCGTCTTTTAGTTGATATTCGGCAACTGGCAAAATCGGCTTTGGCTCCAAAGGATTTTTCAAATCATACACAAAAGCTCCATTTCCTTCGGCAAAACCAATCAAATAATCTTCCCAAACCTCTAAACGCAGCACCCGCCCAGTCTCTGCATCTCCAGCCGCCATACGCTTATTTAAGTACTGCGGCGCAAAAGGCATAGACAATTTATTCGCCTCTGCATCATACAAGCAAAACTTATCAAATCCGCGAATACCAACTATTTTACTTTGATTATTGTACATGATTTCCGCCAAATAAAAAGGAAAATCTGGTGCTAAATTCTCTGGTAAAACGATGCGATTAACAACGCTACAATCCTCTGAATTAAAAACCTCCAATACGCCCGAAGGATTTTCGTCAGAGGTGGCTAAAACAACCAAGCGTTTCAAATCGCGCAGCAAAAATTTATTTTCAGGCAGAACTTCTCCACTGAATTCGCAATCCCCTTTTGCTGTAGTCATCGCCTTTTTTTCAGATGCCTGTGCATCATCATCTGCTCGCGGCGCAGGTGGATTACAAGCGATAAGACTTGTAAGCAAAATCAAGCAGAATATATGTAGAGCAGTTTTCATGTTTTTAATTTTGAATTATTTCGTACTTCAAAGATAACGAAACGTTTTGCAAAGTTCTGAAATTCCACCAATTCACACTCATTTTTCTTTTCAACGGAAAAAATAAAAGTTCATATCCTGCTTTTTTCTATCTTAGCGATGTGAAACTCATTTTCCAATAAAAACTAAAGAATGACCGGCGACGAACTAAACAAAAAACCACAAGACAACTTCTCTCCACAAGAGCAATCTTCTGACTTGCCGATTTCCGAAAATCCTGAATTGAAAAGAATCGTATCGATTCCTAGCATAGAAGATAGTTCTTCTGAGTGGAACAGACCGCGTATTGATTTGACTAAAGTAACTTTGGCAGTCAGTATGGTCAAAGATGAATTGCGCAAAGTTATTATCGGGCAAGAAGAATTCATGGATTTGCTACTCACCGCACTCTTTACTAATGGTCACGTACTCGTCGAAGGTGTTCCTGGTATTGCTAAGACTTTGACCGCCAAACTCATGGCACAAACTTTAGATGTCGATTTTTCGCGTATCCAATTCACGCCAGATTTGATGCCTTCAGATGTAGTCGGAACGACGGTCTTCAATATGCAGTCTTCAGAATTCACGTTCAATAAAGGACCTGTTTTTTCAAATGTCGTGCTCATTGATGAAATAAATCGCGCTCCTGCCAAAACGCAGTCTGCTCTTTTTGAGGTCATGGAAGAATATCAAGTGACCGTAGACGGAAGTACTTATGGTTTGGAACAGCCATTTTTTGTTATTGCGACACAAAACCCAATCGAGCAAGAAGGAACCTATAAATTACCAGAAGCTCAGTTAGACCGTTTTCTTTTCCGCATTAATCTAGACTATCCGAGTTTAGAGGAAGAAAAAGCTATTTTATATCGCTTTCGCAAAGACTTCCGCATGGACATCACTTCGGAGGTAAAGCCAGTTTTTAATGCTGCTGAGATAAAAGAGGTCCGCGAAACTGTCGAAAAAATCCACATCAAAGACGAGCTTTTAGATTATATCGCTGAGATTATTCACAACACAAGAAATAACGCAGACTTATATTTAGGCGCATCACCCCGCGCGAGTTTGGCGATTATGAAGTCTTCCAAAGCTATTGCAGCCTTAAATGGTCGTGATTTTGTCACGCCCGATGATATTCAATATGTGGCTTATCATGTTTTGAATCATAGAATAATTTTGACACCAGAAAGAGAAATGGAAGGTGTGGATGCGAGAGAAGTGGTGGCGGATATTGTGAAGAAGATTGAAGTGCCGAGATAAATTTTAAATGCAAATTCAAGCACCAAATTCAATGCGTCTCTGGCAACTTGAATTTAATATTTTCTAAAATGAAGTATAAAATCTACCACCAGTAATTTGAAAAATCTCTATCTCTCCAATCGCTTCTTCATCCTTTTCGGGGTCATCATCTTGACCTTCGTATTGGCATTCCCATTGGGCTTTTTGTTCCCTGTGGCGATGACTTTATTTGTCTTAGCGGTCGCCTTAACTATAGTAGATATTATTCAACTTTTTGGTAAAAATGTAAAACTAAAAGTACGTCGTCGTCTTCCTAAAGTATTCTCTCTCGGTGACCCAAATAAAGTAACTTTAGAAATCACAAATGAGTCTCCTCGCGACTTATCACTACGTGTCATTGATGAATTACCTGTACAATTTCAGAAGCGTGATTTTTCAGAAGAGATATTTTTGACAGCGAATAGACAACGCATTTTTTCCTACGAACTCACACCTACAGAACGCGGCGAATATGCCTTTGGTGCCGTAAATATTTTTATGGAAACCAAAATAGGCTTGGTGCAAAGACGCTGGCGAGAGGATTATGAGATGAGCATTCCTGTTTATCCGTCTATTATTCAAATGAAGCAATTTGAACTTCGTGCATTTGACCGAGTCACCAATCAACAAGGCATCAAAAAAATGCGCCGCATTGGTCATAGTTATGAATTTGAGCAAATTAAAAACTATGTACGTGGAGATGATATCAGAAGTATCAATTGGAAAGCAACAGGACGACGTGGACAGCTGATGATAAATCAATACGAAGACGAACGCGCTCAACAAATCTATTGTATCATTGATAAAAGTCGGGCAATGAAAATGCCTTTCAATGGCTTGAGTCTGATGGATTATGCGATAAATACAAGTCTTGTCATTTCAAATATCGCTCTGCAAAAATTTGACAAAGCAGGTTTAATTACCTTCTCTGACAAACTCGGAACAACAATTCGAGCCGATAGAAAAGCCAATCATCTCAACAAAATACTGCAATCGCTCTACCGCGAACGCGAACGTCCTGTCGAAGCTAATTATGAGCTACTTTATCAGACTGCACGCAAAATCATCAAAGGACGTAGCCTCGTTTTACTATACACTAACTTTGAAAGTATGTATGCACTAGACCGCGTATTGCCCATGTTGCGGCGTGTGAATACATTGCACCTCTTGGTCGTTGTCTTTTTTGAAAATACGGAGATAAAGAAATTTTCAGAAGCGGAAGCAAAGGACTTATCAGAAATTTATACACAGACAGTCGCTCGTCAGTTTTTAGCAGAGAAGGCTGCTATGGTGCAGAAGTTGAAGCAGTACGGCATTCAAGCCGTCTTGACTGCTCCAGAAGACTTGTCCGTCAATACAATTAACAAATATTTAGAGTTAAAATCACGGGGTTTGATTTAACAACAATAAAAAATGGCGATGCATCAAATTAGATACATCGCCATTTTTTATTTTCCTTAATCCTGCTCCGCAAAAACCTTCTTCAATAAGTCGGTTGTACGAGAAGTAACATTCGTACGAATATCTAATTCTTTTTTAGCGACCATACCAAACAAACCAGTCAATGCCTGCTTTGTTACGTAATCACCTAAGTCTGCATTTACCTTTTCTACAAAAGGAATTTTGTTATACACATTTGCAGCATCATTCCAAATTTTACGAGCTTTGAACTTATCTAATGATTCTCCGATGACAGGATTAAATTCGCTATAAAGTTGAGTATTTGTCTTAGTATTCAAATAAGTTGTTGCCGCATTTTTATCTCCCTTTAAGATATTAAAAGCATCAGCAAAAGTCATTTGAGTAATCGCCGTTTTAAAAATTGGTGCGGCCTTTTTAGCTGCATCTTCTGCGCCTCTATTGATTTTCTCCAAAAGATTTTGTTCCAGATTAGAAAAACCAGGTACACCTTTTAGTTTTTCTGTTACCTTACGAATTTCTGCTGGTAACAAGATTTTATAAGGACTTTTGAAGTAACCGTCTTGTTTAGACAGAGATTGTGCACCTTTGGTAATACCAATTTCAAGTGCTTGTTTTAGACCGTTACCAACCTCTTCTTGAGAGAGAGGCACACCTGTAGCCGAGCTAACAGAGTCTAAAACAGTCTGTAATGTTTGTGGGTCACATGCCGTTAAAGAAACGGTCAATGTGAGCATGAGAAATATTTTTTTCATTGTGAAATGTGTTATTCTGTTGTGATGATGAAAAGGGTCTTTAATTAAAAGACGCAAACTTTAGCTCAAAGTTAGTTACTAAAACGTTATTTTTGCGAAAGTGGCTAATTTTTGAACGTTTTTCAAGTGACCTTTAGTGACTATTACCTTCTCAATAACGTTATTATCTTATTCCGTAACCTTCTACTTTATTAGTGAACGAAAAGAAAGAATATAAATACATAAGCAAAAGTGATGCCTTAGCACGCTTGCAAAAATATTGTGCCTACCAAGAGCGTAGTCACCATGAGGTGCGGATGAAACTTATTGAAATTGGTTGTTATGGGCTTGACTTAGAGAATGTCATATGTGACTTAATCGAGGAAAATTTCTTGAATGAGCAGCGATTTGCTAGTACTTATGCTGGTGGAAAGTTTCGTTTAAAAAAATGGGGACGCATTAAAATTAGATATGAGCTAAAATCTAAACGGGTTTCTCCATACTGTCTAAAAAAAGCAATGGAAGAAATTTCTGACGAAGATTATGAGGAGACAATGCGTACTCTATTGACAAAAAAAGCGCGGACGATTAGAGCGAAAAATCAATTCGAGAAAAGAGGCAAATTAGCGCGCTACATGTCTCAGAAAGGTTATGAATCTTTTTTAATTTGGGAGATGCTGAAGGCGGAGGAGTGGTAGTTGGTTATTGAGTTAATTCTATTTCTTTAATATTTTCATATCAAACGAGATATTATAATTCTTCCATAACCTTCTCAGGGCTATCCAATATCGCCTTCGTCAATTGGTAATGTTCCGTTTCTCGATAATCTACCTTAGAAATTTTTCCATCCTGAAAATAGAAAACCTCAGAGTCTGGCACCGACATGATAATTGGAGAGTGCGTCGCAATGATAAAATGCGCGCCCGTTTTCTTTACTTTTTCAATAATCAAGGATAAAAGACTCAACTGACGTGCCGGCGATAAGGCTGCCTCGGGTTCATCAATCAAGTAAAGTCCTTTTGCAGTAATGCGCGAAGTGAAAAATTTCAAAAAACCTTCACCATGAGACATCGCTTCTAAATCCTCGGAGTAACGTCTAATGTAACTCTTTTTTTCGTCCTCAATAGTCTTGAGTGTAATATTGATATCGCCCCCCGTAAAGCTCTCTTTCACCTCTTCCATTTCTTGGTCGAGTGCTTTTATTTCTTTCTTAATATTTCTTGCAAAACCTATAAAATCTTCTGCTCTCACAAAAAAACCATGGTGTGTTTTTTCTTTAAAGCGGATATACATATAGTTGGCTAAACTATTCGCTGCGGCTAAGGATGCATCGTCTTCTAATCTAAAGCTACCTGCCAAAGGGACTTCTGTATAAGCAGCAATTGCTTCCAATAAAGTTGATTTACCACTCCCATTTTCTCCAACAAAAAAGCTGATGTTCTTCTCAAATTCTAATTCATCAAAATCTTGAATTAAAGGTAAAGTCCAAGGGAATTTATCTTTATCGTCTTCTGGGAAATTGCGAAATCTTAAGTTAGAAACAATCATATTTTTTTGAGATATTAGGTAACTACTCAGATCGGTATCGGTCACTTTTGCCTAAAAAAAGTTGTAAAATCAAGACTTAACGTAAGAATAGACAAAAATTAGTGACCGATACCTGAGTCATATTAGACTTTAGGTTGATTTTCAGAAGATTAAAAATAATTTTTGACCAAGAATAAAAACACAAAAAAGTCCAAAATCTAATATCCAAGGTCTAACATCTTTTCTAAGCTTTTGCATTCCTTTGTTTCGTTTCACCCTTAGCTTTTGCAGTTGTCTTTACTTTTGCTCGCGCAGTTACATTCTTCGTAGTTTTCTTTCTCTTTTCCAATTTAAACACGACCACACCTAATGGTGGCAGAGCAATATCTAAAGCATTTGGACGCCCATGTTGTTTTTCTTCTATGCTAGTCAGTTCTGCAGCATTCGCAAAACCACTACCTCCATATTTTCGGTCATCTGTATTGAAAATCTCTTTATAAGTTCCTGCCACAGGTACGCCTATTCGATAAATATCTCGTGTAATAGGAGTAAAATTACAAGCTACGATATAGAAATCATCCTTCTTTTTTCCACGACGTATATAAACCAAAACAGAATTATTCCCGTCTGACAAATCAATCCATTCAAATCCTTCGTCCTCAAATTGTTGTTGATATAATGCCGTTGAATTCTTATAAAAATCATTCAAATCTGCGACTAAGTCTTGTAGTCCTTTGTGATATTTGAATTCAGTTAATGCCCAATGCAGTCCTTTTTCGATACTCCATTCACTAGTCTGACCAAACTCTCCGCCCATAAAGAGCAACTGCGTACCTGGGTGTGTATACATGTAAGCGTACATCAGGCGCATATTCGCAAATTTTTGCCACTCGTCGCCAGGCATTTTATCAATTAGCGGTCCTTTACCATGTACAACTTCGTCGTGCGAAAGTGGCAACATAAAGCGCTCTGAAAAAGCATAAACTAAACTGAAAGTAATTTTTTGGTGGTGATATTTTCTGTGAATTGGATTTTCTTGAAAGTATTTCAAAGTATCGTGCATCCAACCCATCATCCATTTCTGACCAAAGCCTAGACCTCCGTCAAAAGTGGGTCGCGAAACGCCAGAAAACGAAGTACTTTCCTCCGCAATTGTCTCTGCATCAGGAAATTCTTTATAAACAGCTTCGTTAAATGCTTTGATAAATTCAATAGCTTCTAGATTTTCATTACCACCATATTTATTCGGAATCCAATTGCCGTCATCTCTCGAATAATCTAAGTACAACATCGACGCAACGGCATCAACACGCAGAGCATCTGCATGAAATTTGTCCAACCAAAATAAGGCATTACTAATCAAGAAACTTCTCACTTCGTGACGTCCGTAATTAAAAATAGCTGATTTCCAATCTGGATGAAACCCCTTTCGCGGGTCAGCATGGTCATACAAATGCGTTCCGTCAAAATCAGCCAAACCATGTGCATCCGTTGGGAAGTGCGAAGGCACCCAATCTAAAATCACCCCAATATTTGCAGCATGAAAAGCATCCATGAGGTACATGAAGTCTTCTGGCGACCCAAAACGACTACTCGGCGCAAAATATCCCGTTACTTGATATCCCCAAGAAGGATAATAAGGATGTTCCATGACTGGTAACAATTCAATGTGAGTAAAACCCATTTTCTTCACATAATCTACCAAGTCAACCGCCATTTCTCGGTAAGAGAGGCTTTGTCCATTTTCTTTCTTTTTCCAAGAACCTAAATGCACCTCGTAAACAGAATATGGTTTTGGTTTTCCTGCACTTTTCTTGCGTTCAGCTAGCCATTTGTCATCCTTCCATTCATAATCAAAGTCCCAGATGATTGATGCCGTATTCGGTGGAATTTCCCACAACAAAGCATAAGGGTCTCCTTTTTCTAAGTGTCGTCCGTCCTGTGCCTGAATATGATATTTGTAAAGTGAGCCTTTTCCCAGACCAGGAATAAAACCCTCCCAAATACCAGAACCATCTGTGCGTGGAAATAATTCGTGCGTCGTACGGGCCCATTCATTAAAGTTACCGACTACTGAAACTTGTCGTGCATTCGGTGCCCATACAGCAAACAGAGTTCCCCATTCATCATTAAGAGTCAAAGGATGTGAGCCTAGTTTTTCATAGATGCGATAATGTTTCCCTTCGCGAAAAAGGTGAATGTCAAGATCTGTGAGAAGAGAATGCTTGATTACGTTCGACATAGTGATTTATCTTCAATAAATACGTGATACTTTTATTTCTATATGCGGTAAAAGTACAAAAGATTATTCCGGAATGGAAGACAAATTATAAAATAATATTTGCACATAAAATAATTTTAGTTTCACCATTACTTGTTTTTACCATTAAAAAGAACGTTATTTGAAGACTGTACAAAATATTTTTTTGAATTAAACTAATTTAACCAACTTGTAAAAGTATTCACATGAAAACACATCAACGCGAAATAATGGTTTATTACAATCCAGAATCTGGTTCTGACCGAAAATGTGTCGCTCATGCACAAGGCATGGTCACCCACATCAAGACTTATGCTCATGCTAAAACTCCTTCTAACGGCACCAGTTGGGAGCAAATAATAACGGCATTAAATGTACATCCAAGAGAATTACTTAACAAAGCTCATCCTTACTATCAAGCCAATATCAGAGGCAGAGATTTTGACCGCGAAGGCTGGATAAATGTCCTACGCTACAATCCTGAATTGATAAAAGCACCAATTGCCATGCGCGGAAGTAGAGCAGTCGTGTGTGCTTCTCCGACGGATATTTATCGATTGACGGCTTAACATTCCAAATTCAAGTATCAAGTTCAAATTCTTCTATCTATTGGTGGATTTGGATTTGATACTCGAAAATCCGTATGTTTGCTTGATGAAACAGCTTATTTTTCTCTTCTTTTTCTCCCTTTCTTTTTCTCTTACTGCTCAACAAAACTGGGACTTATTTCCTCTTCAACAAGTTACTTGGTTTTCTCAAGGTGATAGTATTTCACAGTATTACAATGATAGTATTATTGCTACTGGAAACGAGCAATTACACTTTTTTGGCGCAAAATACCTTTATGATGCTTTTGGTGGATGTACGGATGAAATCATCCCAGAATTTTGGGAAAATGAAGGTCTAAGTTTTGATTTGAATGTGGATACTCTTCATTCAAATAATAATTTCCACTTTATTAAAATCAACGACGATACTCTGAGATTCCAACATTTAGCCATTGTTGGAGATAGCTGGGATATTCCTACTATGACTGATGATACTTTTCGTTTGACCTGTAGTGATTTGGTAGAAGTCGATATTTTTGGCTTCATTGATAGTTTAAAGAGTTTTGACATTCAATTCATTCAAAATGGAAATGAAACACCACACCCTTTAAATGAGCAGCAGTTTTTATTAAGTAAGCAAAGCGGCTTCACGCAATTCTTTCCTTTAAAAGATTTATATTTCGCTTCCGAAATAAGTACGCCTCGCATTATGCAAGGCATGAAAAAGGGAGAAACTCGCTATGCTTATACATCCACTTTTGACGACTTTTTTCACTATGAGATTGGTGATATTTTGAAGTGGCATGAATACGATAGAAGTAGCTCCAATCCAGATTTCAGTCTAACGGAAACTTGGTTTATTGATACAATCACTGCGATAAACATTGTAAGCAATCAACTGCGATTGAGTGTTAATCGAACGATTTATACAGAAATTTCTGAAAATGGCGTTCTTACAGATAACTTCACAGATGTTGGAATAAGTGCCATTTTTTCTATTTCTCAGATTTTCATGGACTCTTTACTGAGTTCACCTGCTCAACATCCAGTAGCCATTTTTCAAAACTTACGCTATCTGAGTCGCGCTGCTAAAATAGATGATTTAGGTATCTCTAGAACGGCAGATTTTATCGCGCCACAGACATTTTCGTTAATCGATTGTAGCAGTATTCCTGCCAGCCAACAATCAGGAAAATTCATCATTAATACAACTCTGGGTCTCACTAATAATTTCTTGGATAGAGGGGAAGACGGGAATTTATTCTTAGAAATATTGGGATACAAATCAGGGGATTTTATGTGGGGAGAATTGGACGAATTACCAATTATTAGTTCCGTTGAGCAGAGCACAAGAAACGATTTCAAAGTCTATCCAAACCCTACAAATAAAGTTATCCACATAGGTTATCCACAAGATGTGAATAAGGTCGAAGTTTCTGTGTATAACTTACAAGGGAAATTAATGATGCGAGAAAAGACAGAAAGAGGGGAAGATATATTAGTAGGCAACTTAATAGAAGGTTTGTACTTATTGGAAATAAAAGAAGAAAACCGCATTCATCAGAAGAAAATATACATTGAGAGGTAATTTTGAATTTTAAATGATAAATTTTGAATGAACTGGGCTAGTAGGTATCGGTCACTTTAGATAAACAAGAGTTGTAAAATCAAGATTTAGAGAAATAATAAACAAAAATTAGTGCCCGATACCTTTTCATGGTTCAAAAGGTATCGGGCACTAATTTTAGCTGAGGTTCAGTTAAATTCTCTAATTTGAATCTTTGATTTGACTAAAGTGACCGATACCAGAGTAGTTACTGATTTTAGAATAGGCTAATATGAAATTTCAAATTGGGCATAATATATAAAGGAGTTGTGCATCATCAGACACACAACTCCTTAGTATTTTCGCAGTCTCAGATTGCAACTCTGCAACCTTACAACTCTATAACTCTTCTGTTTTCCTATTTCAAACTTTCAATACTCCGCACAAAACCAGCGATACCAGCTTTCCGCAAACGCGTTAAAATAGCATTCGCACCGCTACGCTGAGTTTCAGAACCGACAAGTACTTTGTAAACCGTCTGACCTCGCAATTGATTGATACTCACCAAGATAGGCTCTCCAAATTGTGCTTCATACTTTTGTGCATGAATAAGAACATTACCATATTGAGCAAAGACCCCTACCTGCACACTATACCCTGTTAGAGGCTCATTTTTCACACTAAAACGGAAAACACCTTGTCCACTTCCTGATACAGAAGGAATAGTCACTGGTGGTTTTGGATTGGTATTGATATCTGGATTTTCAGGCTTATCTGGACGAATAATAACAGGACCAGTAGTAGTTCCTCCACGTGTATCTGTATTAGCTTGGTCCGTGCCACCATTTTTACGGCGGAATACCTCTGCAACTGCTCTTTCCGCATTGACGCGTCCGTAGCCATATTTTACAGAGTGACCATTTTGATACTCGTAAGGTTCACCGATTTTATCGGCGGTCTTAATTAAAATCTCTTTAACCTCTTTGGCAGTCAAACTTGGATTGGCAGTCAACATCAAAGCACAAATACCCGCAACCAAAGGCGTAGCCCCAGAGGTACCGCCAAAGTGCTTGTATCTATTACCACGAGAGCGGCCATCCGCCCAATATTTCAAATCACCAGCACCACGTAAAGTTGTTCCTTCATCCCACCATGCTCGCGCTGCAATCAGTGGCCAATCCCCATTGGAAGGCGCACAAACAGTCACAAATCGACCTCGATTAGAGTAAGACGCGTGACGGTCTTTACTTGTACTTGCCGCTACTGCAATCACATCTGGATGCTCTGCATAGTAGCTCACATAATCTAAATCGTCGTTTCCGACAGCATATAAAACGATACAACCTTTACCATTTCGACCTTGAGCGGCAGCTTTAGCAATGGCGTTAACCTTACGGCGCCCTGGACGCAATGCAGAGTCTGTTGTCCCCCAACTACAGCTAACAATATCAGCGCCATGATTTATTACATAGTTGAATATATCTTCTGTTCCACGGTCACTAAATGAGGTCCCGCTCAATGGCATAAAACGCGCATTTGGCGCAACGCCAACGATACCGCTACCATTGACAGAAGCTAATGCTATACTTGCACAAGGTGTCCCGTGCGTAAAGTTTGGGTCGCCTTGTAAGATATCAGAACTTTGATTCCAAAAATCAAAAGGCTTATATATTTTTCGTTTTAAATCAGGGTGAGAAAGGTCGAATCCATTATCAACAATAGCAATGGTGATGTTCGACGCACCAAGAGAATTTAAAGCTTTCCATGCAGCAGTTACCTTTGCATCGGCACCACGTGTGATTCTATAGTTGGCATCCGAAATCAATCCTTTATTTTCGAGATGCCATTGGTGCGAAAAAAGACTATCTAATGGCGTTGAATATTCGTATTCATCCAAATAGGTGTCCATATCTGGCTCAGCAAATTCAACTAAAGAAATTTGACTCAGCGCATCTGCTACCTTGATTGGATTTGGAGATTTATCTGTCACTTTTGCAACGACAGAACCATCCTCACGGTCTTCTAATAGCTCTAGATTAAATTCATTTAAAACCAATAATTTTTCCTCTCGATTCAGACCTTCTTTAAACACAATATACACTTCACCATTAGGAACCAAAGGACGGTCACTTCCTTCTACATAGTAAACATGGGTGCCTAAGTCAATTTCATTTTCCCCACGTACTTTGTCCAATGCATCATCTAAATCCTCCTTGTCATCCTTATTTAGGCGCACGACTTCAAACCCTCCGAGATTTCGGTGGAATTTTTTATCAACATACTTCTTATCGGAAAGGTCAGTTGTGTCGGCAGATTTGAGTCCTACTAAATTTTTACTTTTAGTTAGTTGACGTTCGCCGTGGTCAGATTTTACAATATATTTTTTTCCCATAGATGTAGTATACTTAGCTCTAGGACTTTGAGTAGTTTTTTGAATTTTGAATAAAGCAAAATTCGAAATTGACTATTTCAATTTTCCGTGTGGTTTTTAGAGAATATTTTTCCTCCTTAGTGTAGTCGATGCAATATAAAGTATTTAACTCTTTTCTGAAAGTTTTTTGGGCAAATAGTTAGGAATCAGGTGATTAAGGAGTACCAATAAATCAGCCTCCGTGACTAAATCTGTATCTTTATTAAAAAAAATCCCAAACTTTTGTTAATGCAAAAGTTTGGGATGATTGATATTTTATTAATCAGTTATTCAAAGTCTTCTAATCAACAAGGTGGTCTATTATATCATCTTCAATCCATCCGCGAGAGTCGCTACCAAAGCGAATAACATTGTGAAATTTGGCGTATGTTACTTGAATGTAAGGAGCTAAGAAAAAGAAACCAATCCCTAAAGTAAAAATACAAACAAACATCCAAGGAATAAATCTAAGCCCTAAAACAAAATAATCTGTCTTATGTCCTTTCATCATTTCCCAACTTTCTTTGAGAGCATCGACGGGTCCAAGTTTGCTATCATCCACCAATAAATACATAGCCTGACTCAAGCCCAATGCTAATATAAAGCCAGGAATAATAAAAAATATAAAACCTATCACAATAGCCAACATCATTAAGAGGTAAGTACCTAAAGCATTTCCAAAGTTACTAAATCCGTCAAATAAATTGCTGATTTGAACGTCTTCATTTCGAGCAATTTTTTGTGAAAATATAGCCATTCCAAGAGCAAGCGGACCACCAAGTATAATAGAAAGAAGAGGGATAATGCTGCCTACAAGAGAAATAAGCATCATTATAAAAAAAGCTCCAGCCCCAAGTCCCCATTTTCCTGAAAGAGCGCTTTTAGCTTCATCCATTAATTGAGATTGAGAAATTACAGTTTTTGTATTAGAGTAATCCATGAGTAATAGTTGGTTTTAAAGTTAAAAAATGGTTCTTCGAATAAAAATGATTTTCAAATATAAGTAAAAATTTCAAGAACCTTAGCTGATGTACAAAAGGTCTAATTTAATTTATCATTAGACCTAAACCATAACCCGCTCCTGTATATCCAACTCCAACCAAGCACCACCTGCCGCAAAATGACAAACAGTCCGAACATCTGGCGTATCAAAAATCTTCTGAATTGCCTTCTTCGTCAAAAAGAACCAATCGCCATTTTCCTTCTCGGCTTTGCCACGCCAAGCCTTCGCTTCGCCCGCAAAAGTATTGTGTTGTAAAATAACCAAACCAGCATCTGTTTGCAAGAGCAAGTCAATCTGCGTTTCAAACAAACGTCCTTTGTGGTGTAAGCGAACTGGATAT
>CALDUB010000215.1 GCA_937923465.1 uncultured Saprospiraceae bacterium | reverse complement strand
GAATCTGAGTAGAGAAGTTTTGTTTTCAATTTGGGCTCTGAAAACCGCGTATAGCCTAGCTAAATAAGGATTTTCAAAGTGCAAATTGGGAGCAAAAAATCCTGTTCAGATTCTGAATCTATTTTTTTCGCGTTCCTTAGTACCGTGTAGATGAGTACTATTCAAAAATAGTCCTGTGACATCTTTGAATAGTACTCAAGTTTTTAATTAGTTACTTGAAAACTTAATAAATATATTGGAATATACTTTTCCAGCTATCGTATTCAAACTGTTATTTCGCACTAGTGTGCTATAATCCGAATTGACGATAGGTCTAAAATTTCGATTTCGATTAGACTTGTTTACACTCTTACACGTCCACTGATTAAAGAAATAACGAATAATACAGCAAATACCCAGAAAAGAATTTTAGCAATACTGGCTGCACCGGCAGCGATTCCACCAAATCCTAATACTCCAGCGATTAGGGCAACTACGAAAAAAATAACAGCATAACGTAACATAATAAGTCAGGTTTTGAAAGAAAATAAAGACGAAGCCTCTATTTTAGTTTAATTAAATAATTGGTTAGAGAAGATAGATTGAAAGAAATAATTGTGACTGACTGACAGCCCTCTATAATTAAAAAATGTATCTATCTTATAAGTAAAAGTCAACTTAATTATTGACTAACAAGCTGTAAGTCAGCTCTTTAATATTTCATGTTGTGTACATCGATATAACGGAACAGTGTTATTGATGTTCAGTATTTTTACAAAAAAAGTTTTATTTAATTGTAAAACAAGTGATAATAATGATTAATATGATGTGTATTTGACTCTCTTCAATTCCCTCCTCTCTGACATCCTGTTCTTTTAATCTAAGAGCGTTTCTCAATCTCAAAATAAGACTCTATCTTGTGACCTCAAATGAATAAGAACGCGCGCAGACACGACTGTCTATTGACAACAAAAACATGATTGAAGAAGATTTTAAAGAATTAGAAAATACGGAATCAAAACCTCATTATCCTCATATCCTACCAGAGATTGAGCAATGGCCTATTTATAAGCAGCACGCAAATCGCAAAGCACTCGTGAATGAATTGGATGCAGCGGTACTAGAGCGCCTGAAGGATAAATATGGTGATAAAATCGAGGATGTCATAGCCAAGACGATATACACGGAGCGCATCAGAATGAAGGAGGAACCGTGGAAGGTTGACCCGCCAAATGATGCTCAATTTTGGTCAAAAATAAAATCTCAATTAGTCAAGCGGTCATTAGATAAGGAAGACGATGAGGCAAGCGTCAATAATGAGCAGCTACTGCAAAAGATTATTCACCGCTACTCGGAAGAAATCATTGGTACTTTTAAAACTAAGACTTTCCTTTTTGCACGTAAATTTTTGTCAGCTTTCTTTGGGAGATTACTGAATACTGCCGCAGGGCGTAATTTCGGGCGTCTTTTTGGAAGAAAGCACCATGTCTTTGACCGTCTGCGTGCAGAAGGTGAAATTGATAAAATTCGTGCTCTTTTTGACAAAGGAACGGTAGTAGTCGTGCCGACGCACTTTAGTAATCTAGACAGTATTTTGATTGGCTATGTCATGGACCAAGTCATGGGCTTGCCTTCTTTTACTTATGGTGCAGGTTTGAATTTGTACAATACAGGTTATACGGCTTACTTCATGAATCGCCTCGGTTTATACCGCGTTGACCGTCGCAAGAAAAATCCAATTTATCTGGAGACATTAAAGACGATGTGTAAGCTATCTGTTCAAAAAGGAACAAATAACTTATTCTTTCCAGGTGGTACGCGTTCGCGTTCTGGACATTTAGAGACGAAGTTAAAATTAGGATTAATCGGCTCTATCATGGAAGCGCAACGTGCTAATTATCAGGAAGATAAGGACGAAAAAGTATTTATTATTCCTTTAATTTTGGGTTATGATGTGACTCTGGAAGCTAAGTTTTTGATTGAGGAACATTTAAAACGCTCAGGAAAAGAGTTTTATCTTTCGAATTCAAAGGATAACTTTTACAGCCTGCGTAGTATCTTAAAATTCGGCTGGAAAATCTTCTCTGAGAGTTCTGACATCACGCTTTCTTTTGGAAAACCAATGGATGTTTTGGGTAATTTTGTCGATACAGAGGGCATCAGTTATGACCGATTTGGCAAACAAGTAGAACTTAAAGAATACTTCATGTCAGACGGTAAGGTCACCAAAGACCTCCAACGAGAACAACAATATACTCAAATATTAGGCAACCGCATCGTCGAGCGTTTTCATAAAGAAAATATCGTTTTAGCTTCTCACTTAGTTGCTTTTGCAGCTTTTAATGTATTGAAGCATTTTAATCCTGCTTTGGATTTGTATGGTATTTTACGTTTGCCGACGGATGAGTTTTATTTCCCAATGGAATTAATGGCAGAGGTACTAGATGACCTGCAAGAGAGACTTTATGAAATGGAAAAGAAAGGACACATCAAATTGTCTAAGTACGTCATGAAGAAATCTGGAGAAGAACTTATTCGTCTGGGAGTCAAAGACTTAGGTGTTTATCACGCTCAAAAGCCGTTGATTTTCAATAAGAAAGGTAACCTGATTAGCGAAGACTTCAAGTTGCTTTACTACTACCACAATCGTTTAGATAATTACGAATTAGAAAAGGAGATTAAGTGGAGCCGAAAAGCGAAAGGAGAAGGGATTTTGGACTTGTAAAAAATTAGAGTTTTAAAGTTTTATAGTTGTAAAGTTACCGTTCTTACCTGTACGTGTTCGTGGCAACTTTACAACTACAAAACTCTTCAACTTTAAAACTTTATTGCATTTCCTGTGCGTGAATAACCGCTATTCCCACCAAATCAACAATCTGACGCACTGATGCCCCCATTTGCAAGATGTGAACAGGTTTTTTCATACCTAATAAGACGGGTCCGATTAGGTCCATTTCTGCCGCTTCGTTTAGCAAGTTATACGCTAAGTTAGCAGAAGAAAGATTTGGAAAAATCAGTGTATTTGCACGGTGTCCAGCTAATTTTGAGAAAGGATAAAATTCCTTTAACTTATCAGGGTTCAATGCTAAGTGCGCTTGCATTTCACCATCCACAATCCAATCTGGATGTCTGTCATGGACAATTTCCGTTGCTTTTCTCATCAATACAGCAGACTCTCCATTTGGTACAGAACCAAAGTTAGAGTACGTCACCATTGCAATCTTTGGTTCAATATTGAACATTTTCACTTGGTCAGCGACTAACTCTGTGATATCTGCAATTTCCTTTGGCGTCAAGTGATGATTAATCGTTGTATCCGCTAAGAAAAGAGGACCATTACGTGTCATCAGTATGTGAATACTTGCCACTTTACTTACTTCCTCACGTGCACCAATAATCTGTAAAGCAGGGCGAACAGTAGTCGGGTATTTATTTGTCATACCACCAATCATTGCGTCAGCAGCACCAGTTTCGACCATCATCGCTGCATAGTAGCTGTTCGTCACCATGAGGTCTTCTGCATCGGCGTAGGTCATCCCTTTCCGATTTCGTTTTTCGTAAAGTTTATCAGTATAATCTTTCAGGATAGCTTTACGTTCGTCATTAATCGGCATTTTAGGGTCAAAAATTTCTACATTTTCTAAGCCTAAATTGTAGTTTTTAATGATTTCCGTTACGCGCTTGCGGTGTCCAACTAAGATTGGCTTCGCAATTTTTTCTTCGATGACTTCTTTCACGGCTTTCAAGACAGAAACATTCTCTGCATCTGCAAAGACAATACGTTTAGGGTCTTGTTTTGATTTTGTCTCAATAACTTTTGACAAAGTATTATCTTGTCCCAAACGACGGTCTAACTCCTCTGCATATCCTTCCCAATCTTCAATTGGATGCTTAGCAACACCACTGTCCATAGCTGCTCTCGCGACTGCTGGCGCGACTGTAGAAATCAAACGTGGGTCTACTGGTTTTGGAATAATGTAATCCTTTCCAAATTTTAAATCTGCATTACCGTAAGCCAAGTTCACGATATCTGGCACTGGTTTTTTAGCCAAATCAGCCAAAGCACGTACAGCACCCAACTTCATCGCCTCATTAATCTCACTCGCACGCACATCCAATGCACCACGGAAAATGAAAGGAAAACCTAAAACATTGTTCACCTGATTAGGATAATCAGAACGTCCTGTTGCCATGATACAATCTGGGCGTGATTTTTTAGCTTCTTCGTACGAAATCTCTGGAGTAGGATTTGCCATTGCAAAAATAATAGGGTCGGTAGACATGCCCTTAATCATCTCTCCGTTTAAGATATTTCCTCTTGACAATCCAACAAAAACATCTGCGCCGTCTAAGATTTGAGTTAAACTCGTCTCACGAGGCATTGTTCCATTGACAAAATCTGGCTTTTTACCATTCAAGTCCGTACGCTCTGGGTGTATCAAACCCTTACTATCGTACATGAAAATATTCTTTTTCTGTGCGCCTAAAGACACATAGATATTGGTACAAGAAACTGCTGAAGCTCCTGCCCCATTCACTACTATACGTGCACTTTTGATGTCTTTTCCGACTATCTCTAATGCATTTAACAAGGCAGCACCACTGATGATAGCTGTACCGTGTTGGTCATCGTGCATCACAGGAATATTCAGTTCCTTTTTCAGTCTTTCCTCTATTTCAAAACAAGCTGGTGCAGAGATATCTTCTAAATTTACCCCTCCGAAGGTCGGTTCTAATATTTTTACTGTTCTTACAAACTCGTCAACGTCTTTTGTGTCTAATTCCAAATCAAAACAATCAATATCTGCATAGATTTTGAAAAGTAGACCTTTTCCTTCCATGACAGGTTTTCCTGCTGCTGCGCCAATGTCTCCCAATCCTAAAACTGCCGTTCCATTAGAGATAACCGCCACTAAGTTTCCTTTTGCGGTATATTTGTAAACATCTTCAGGATTTTTCTCAATCGCCAAACAGGGCTCTGCTACTCCAGGTGAATAGGCTAAAGACAAATCTCTTTGATTAGAAGTCTCTTTTGTTGGAACCACCTCAATCTTACCGGGTTTTCCTTTCGCGTGATAATGTAACGCTGCTTCTTTTAGTGACTCTTTTTTCATTTTTAAATATTTAGAGAATTGGTAACAAGTAATCTACTAAATTTGATAGGGCAGTCTGTTTACTCCAATACCCTTACTTGTGTGGCAAAATGCGTTGATATAACGTTTGAATGCAAAGGTAGTTTTGTATTTGAGAAAAGAAAGAAAAAGAAAGAAAATTCGAGCTTTCTGGAATGAAAGTTGAAGCATAGCTTTTTAACCCCTCATAATATTAAAGCCAAACAATTTGATTTTAAAGATATGGAATTGGGTTTCAAGTAGAGGTATTTCACAGAAACACCCTAAAGAGAATGCACTTATTCGGCTCTACAATCAGATGTCTTCCATTTCTGCAGTGGTTATTCTTGTAGTTATGCTTTCTGCATACATACTCAACTATCAAACCTTTTACTTTGTAATAACGGTAATACCTTTCTCAATTTTCGTGTCTATCATATTACTCCATCATTACTTATATATATACACTGCTCGTTTCATTCTTGCGTTTTCGACGCCGCTTTGGACCTATGCCGCTCATTTTCTTATAGGTGGTTTTTTTAGTCAAAGTTTAATCATTGCTGCTAGTGTAAGTGTTACATATCTTTCTTTCGTTCAACGTCCCACACAACGAAAAAGAGTAATATCTGTAATTATTCTAGCCTACATAGCAGTTGTCATATATGTAGAAATTCATGGTCCATATTTGAATATTAATGAATACCCTTATGATGAGTTAGTGAGTTTTTTGGCAGCGGGTGGATGGATGTGGGCTGTTGTAAAAATATATAACAATGAACGCGAAAGTTTAATTGAAAGCCTAAAGAATAAGAATATTAAATTAGAGCAGACTACAGAAGAATTAGAGCGTTTTACATACATCGCATCTCACGATTTAAAATCGCCTCTACGGACTATCAATAGCTTTATCGGACTAATCGAAAGAGACATTCGCCGTGAGAACTTTAAGGCGCTACCAGAACGCATGCAGTTTGTAAAATCAGGCGCACAACAAATGAATACTTTGGTAGAGGACATATTAGAGATTTCAACTTTAAAAAATCCTAATGATAAAAAGAAGGTAGAGGTAGACCTAAATGTAGTGTTAGAAAAGGTTCAGGCAAACCTAATGGAGGATATTAATTCCCAAAATGCCATAATAAATACAGAACTCCTCCCCTCTTTCTATTGTGATGAGGCAGAGTTTTTACTCCTGTTTCAAAATATGATACAAAATGGTATCAAATACAATAAAAGCGAAATACCAACTATTGATATTTCAACACAAAAGTCTGGTAACGAACTCTTTATATCATTTAAAGACAATGGCATAGGCATAGAGCAGGAGTATCATGAACAGATTTTTCAGTTTTTTAAACGACTACACACTTCTGATAAATACCAAGGAACAGGTTTAGGTTTGGGCTTATGCAAGAAGATTGTGAATAGCTATGGTGGAGATATAGAAGTGGATTCTGTGACAGGTAAAGGTTCTACTTTTAGGATAAAATTAGAAGTTGAGGCGAAGAGTAATTAAATATTTTAAGAAGACTTTGGAGCTTTTGCTTTAAATCATGGTTCTCTGACAAATCCTCCCGTTACACAGGACAATCACTCCTTGTCCCACAACGCGGGGGGATTTGTCAAAGAACATAAATCATAAAATACTCGCTGAACTCAAATAAATTGTATTCCTGAATAGAAGCTATAAAACTGGAATGACTATTGAGCTAAACAATACTCTCACACCCTCTTAAAATAAGCACATTTGTTTTCACGTATCTGGCATTATATTTCAAATAGAGGAGTTGCATCTTCTGATAAAAGTGAGGAAACTCTCATTAAGTTATACAATCAAATGTCATTGTTAACAGTAATAGGGGGCTGTCTTCTTAGCATTTTGTCAAGACTATTCAATTTTCCAATTGAGTATACTCTGATTACTTTTGGACTAGTACTTTTCTATATTAGTATTATCTTACTTAACCACTACAAGTATATTTACTGTGCACGCTTGATGATATCAACACTTTCTCCTACTTGGATTTGTGTTGTACATCTTCTAATTGGCGGTAATTTTAATCAAGGTCTACTTATAGTAACTTCGTTAATTATTACATACGTCTCTTTTACAAATAAGCCTTTTTATAAATTACCTCTCATAAGTTTTAACATTATAGCATATTTGAGTTCTAATATATATACTCAATTTTATGGACCAATCTGGGAGACAATTGACATTCCATATGATGAAGTCCTTGTTTTTTTCTTAGCAAGTGCTTGGATAGGAATGGTAATTTATGCCTTTATAAAAGACAGAGAAGAATTAATCGAAAATCTACAATTCAATAATTTAAAATTAAAGCAGACAACAGAGGAATTAGAACGATTTACGTATATCGCCTCTCATGATTTAAAATCTCCGCTACGGACTATAAATAGTTTTATTGGTTTAATCGAAAGGGATATCAGACGGGGAAATCTGGAGGCTCTACCAGAACGCATGCAATTTGTAAAATCTGGTGCACAACAAATGAATACTCTGGTGGAAGATATTTTAGAGATTTCTACGCTGAAAAACCCCAAAGAGAAAAAGAAAACAAGGGTAGATTTGAATAAAGTCTTAGAAAAAGTTCAAGCAAATCTAACTGAAGATATTAATTCTAAAAATGCTATAGTAAATGCCGATATTCTTCCTTCTTTCTATTGTGACGAGGTAGAGTTTCTACTTTTATTTCAAAACATAATACAAAACGGTATCAAATACAACGAAAGCGAAGTACCAACAATCGACATTTCTTCACAAGAGCTTGATAATAAACTATCTATATCTTTCAAAGACAACGGAATTGGTATCGACACTGAATATCATGACCAAATTTTTCAATTTTTCAAACGTCTACATACTTCTGATAAATACCAAGGAACAGGCTTAGGATTGGGATTGTGTAAGAAAATTTTGAATAGCTACGGTGGTGATATTGAGGTGGACTCAGAAACGGGTAAAGGTTCTACTTTTAGGATAAAATTAGAAGTTGAGGCGAAGAGTAATTAGTTTGGTTCTCCGTCAAATCGTGTGGAAGTGACATGAAAAAAATAAAAAGCTAAGCTGTTACTTGATTTTAGCTTTCTATTTTTTTCCTGTCACACGATTTGACGAAGAACGATTAGTTTTTAAGGTCAATAACGACAACTGAACTAGACCCAAATTTGATATTACAGGGATTTTAAGGTTAAAAATATGACTTTTTTAACTAAAACAGCTCCAATTGTTAACAAATAGAAGGAATGTGGAATGACTATTGAACTTAGAATATTTTCCCTTATCATTAAAATAAGTACAATTGCTTTCAGTTATCTGGGATTATGTTTCAAGTAGAGGTGTCTCATCTTTTGGGAAAAAAGAGAGAACGTTAATAGAACTGTACAATCAAATGGCGTTTTTATCGGTAATCGCTATATCTATAGTCAGCACTACTTCCTTATTACTAGACTTTCCTATTGAATACGCGATTATTACATTTGGTCTTATATTCTTCTATTCAAGCATCATAATACTCAATCATTTCGGTCAGGTTTACACTGTGCGTTTCATCGTCGCGATACTTTCTCCACTTTGGATATGTGTAGCGCATTTACTCATTGGAGGTAATTTTAGCCAAGGTTTGCTCATTATCACAGGACTAATCATTACCTATGTTTCTTTTGACCGCCGACCAGTATATAGGTTGTACTTAATGTCTTTTGGTGTAATAATTTACTTAGGCGCATTGGTGCTTTCTCAGTATTACGAACCATATTTTGGTGTAATAGATTCTCCTTATGATGATTTTCTTGCATTTTTCATGGCAAGCGGCTGGATAGGCAAGGTCATCTTTGCATTTATAAAAGACCGCGAAAAATTGATTCAAAGTCTACAATCTAATAATACAAAACTCAAGGAAACGACAGAAGAGTTAGAACGATTTACGTATATCGCTTCACATGATTTAAAGTCGCCTCTGCGTACTATCAATAGTTTTATCGGTCTAATCGAAAGAGACATCAAAAAAGAAAAATATGATGCTCTCCCTGAAAGAATGGAATTTGTCAAGTCTGGTGCAAAGCAAATGAATACTTTAGTAGAGGATATTTTAGAGATTTCTATCTTAAACAATCCTAGTAAAAAGAAGAAAATTCCAATTGATTTGAATGATGTAGTGGAGAAAGTCTACGCAAATCTAAAAGAAGAGATTAGAGCTAAAAATGCATTTTTAACAATAGAAAAACTACCATTTTATACCTGTGATGAAGCGGAGTTTCTGTTATTATTTCAGAATATGATACAAAATGGTATCAAGTATAACGAAAGTCCTAGTCCACAAATTAAAATATCGTCACAAGAAGTTAACAACCAACTCATTATCTCCTTTAAAGACAATGGTATCGGCGTTGAAGAAGAGTACCACGAACAAATTTTTCAATTCTTCAAACGCCTACATACCTCCGATAAATATAACGGAACAGGATTAGGTCTAGGACTCTGCAAAAAAATAGTCAGTAGCTACAATGGTGATATCAAAGTCATCTCTGAACTCGGAAAAGGCTCAACTTTTCAAATTATATTAAGCTTAGACACCACTAATAATTAGGAATTTAACATTCCCCAAATTTCTTTTGGCAAGAAAGGCGAAGCGTCTCCTCCACCTTTAATTATCTCTCTCACTATCGTCGAACTGATGTGCGAAACCTCTGGTTGTGCGATTAAAAACATCGTCTCGATACCGTCTCCCACTATATTATTCAACTGAGAAATTGTCTTTTCATAGTCAAAGTCAGAAGCATTTCTCAAGCCACGCAATAAATAACGCGACTTTACCTTTGTACAATAGTGAGCTGTTAATCCTTCATAAGTATCAACTTCCACATTATCATAATCTACAAAAACTGCTTCTAGATGCGCCATACGCTCTTCTAAAGAATACAAATACTTTTTGCTCGCATTGATACCAATGGCAATGACTATTTTATCAAAAAGTGGCAAAGCACGTTTGACTAAATCTACGTGACCAACTGTGATAGGGTCGAAAGAACCAGGGAAAACTGCTATTTTCATGGTGTTTGTTATTGGTTATTAATTATTTTGAACTTTGGACGAAGGATGTTGGACCTTAGATTTTAGACAAAGCAACCGAAATAGAGTTCAATCATGTACTTGAGTTTCTGACTACCAATGCAAAACAATTACTATTATTTCGCATATGATTGAGTCTAAGGTCTAATGTCTAATGTCTAATGTCTAATGTCTTCTATCCAAAATCCAATAATTATTGATTATTAGACTTTATTCGTTATTGGCTTTTTATGTTAAAAAACCTCTGCGTCTCTACGCCCTCCGCATTCCCTAATACCGAAAAGTATAACTAATCAGCACAAAAGTATAAGCAAAGATGCAAAAAATATAAACTTCCCACACGGCATTGTTTTCCGTTCTATATTTGTGTCATAATTAAACAGTAAAAGACATTATTTAATCTGTCTTTTTAACCAACTAAAAAAATCATATATCGAAGCATTCTACAATTATTAAAACATACGAACTCGATACACTCGATTTCACAACCACTTAAATTTTATTCCTATGAAAAATGTAAAATGGTTTCTTCCAGTAATTGTAGCATGCTTTGGTCTTTTCACTTTCACGTCTTGCCAAGACAATTTTGACCTCGAACCAGACGGTCAAGACCAATTTGATGATAACTTCGATGATGACGGAGATAATGACTCTGACAACGGAAACGAAGGCGCTTCTTTAGACTCAGAATACGGAGTCGCAATCTATAGCGTTGACGGTCAAAATATCATCAAAACAGATAGCAAAAACGTAAATCCAGCATGGATGAACGATGATGTAAAGCACCAAGATATCTGGGAAATGGTGACGACTTTAATTCCTGCGGACCAACGTCGTTGGATGACAACTTTTGAGATTTTTGACGGCGGTCAAGAACTTTTAGGCTATGTTTACAATGTAACTTCAGATTTAACTTCTTGGAATTTTGCATTAGGTATCGACAGCGCGTACCCTGACGGTCAAACGCTACAGACGAGCGGAGATTTCATCCACACGATTATCCACGAATATGGTCACATCATGTCTTTAAATGATGAACAATTGAACCCAAATTCTAATTCTTGTGACTATAACCCAGGGGAAGGATGCGCCCGTACAGACTCTTACTTAAATGATTTTTACAATCGTTTTTGGGCAGACATTTCGAGCGAACACAGTGCTATCAGTGAAGATGACTATGATGCCTTATATGATTTTTACGATAAATACGATGACCGTTTTGTCTCTGATTATGCCGCAACAAATCCTGTAGAAGATATGGCAGAAGTATTTTCGTACTTCATCACCAGCGACAGCCAACCAACGGGCAATCAAATCAAGGACGAAAAAATACGTTACTTGTACGAATATCCTGAGTTGGTAGACCTTCGCAATCACATGAGAGCAACGACTTTTGCAATGCCTGAGCCCGGAAATTGGAAAAGACCGAACTGTAAAAAGCACCGCCATATAGCGACGTTTTAAGAGTTATAAAGTTGTAAAGTTGCCACGAACAAGTAAGTGCGGCAACTTTACAACTATTCAACCCTATAACTTTAAAACTTCACCAAACTATCCGCGAAATCTTTAATTGCCTTGATTGTATCTGTATCTTTCACATTCTTATCCTCATCTAGCAATTTTCCGATACTTGAGATAGGTAAACGATTAGGCATTATTGTCGTTCCTAAGTAGTTAAGAACGCCCGTCAAATGCTCCATTCCGCGTAAATTACCTGCACGACCAGCAGCAATACCGATAATAGCAGCTTTTTTACCCTTAAAATTATCAGCATAGTTGCGCACAGAACAAGCATCAATAAACAACTTGACTACACCAGGAAAACCGCCGTTATATTCCGGAATAACAAAAACAAATTTCTCCGCAGGTAGAATACAATCATCTTGTATTTTTGTCAAACTATCAGATTGCGTATCTGCTGCATACATCGCATTATGAAACCAATCATGCGGTAAATCTTGCATATCCAATAATTTCACCTCTCCTTTGGACTCTTCCTTTAGTACATCAAATACGTGTTTCGCAAAATGTGCGGTTTCACTTCCTTTACGATTTGTTCCTGCGATTACTGTTATCATTTTCTGATTTATTATTTTTCAATTGAAAATCTGACCTTATTGGAGCAGTTGACATTAGGACAAATAAATGCCTGATTTTGTTTTGAGAAAGGCAATAATTAGTCCTTTTTAAGTCGAGAAGGTTAATATTACTTTTTCTGCTCTTCTCTCTTCTTGCTTAACCTATTGATTTTCAAGTCAATACATTTTACCATTTTTAAATTAAAAAGGTATTATAGCAAATCATTTTTTGGACGGATGAAAAAGGTTAATTTTGCAATTGAATTAGGATTTTCAAAAAATTCACGCAACACAAACAATGGGAAAAGTAGTAGCTATAGCCAATCAAAAAGGTGGTGTCGGAAAAACAACCACAGCCATTAATCTCGCTGCCTGTTTGGGTATTTTAGAGAAAAAAGTCCTCTTAATTGACTCGGACCCACAGGCGAATGCCACCTCGGGTGTTGGTGTTACTATCGAGGATGACGACATCTCTATCTACGATGTGCTTATCGGTGAAGAGGAAGCAAAAGATGCTATCTACGAAACAGATACTCCTAATTTGTACTTGATGCCTTCGCATATTGATTTGGTTGGTGCTGATTTAGAATTGGCTAATCGCGAAAATCGCGAATACGCCATGGAAGCCGTTATCAATAAAGTGCGCGACGATTATGACTACATCATCATTGATTGTTTGCCGTCATTAGGTTTGACGACAGTTAATGCTTTGACTGCCGCAGACAGCGTTATTGTTCCTGTACAATGTGAAATTTTTGCCTTAGAGGGTTTGAGTAAGTTGCAGAATACAATCGACTTGGTTAAAAGTCAACTGAATCCTAAATTGGAAATCGAAGGTATTTTATTGTCTATGTACGACCGTCGTTTGCGTTTGGCAAATGTAGTCGTCAATGAAGTCCGTGGCTTTTACAATGATACTGTTTACAATACTATCATTCATAGAAATTCGAAAATCGGGGAAGCACCAAGTATGCACATGCCTGTAGTCTTATATGATGCCTCGAGTAAAGGAGCGATTAACTTTTTGAATCTAGCGAATGAATTTTTGGCGAGAAATGGAGAAGGAGAAGTAAAAAAATCAAAAAGTAAAAAGAAGTAATACAAAGTATCACGCCCGTTCCACGGCGTGAATGATGGCACGGTGTAGAACGACCGTAATACTTCGCCCAAACAGGGATTAAGATATTTTCTTAATCCCTGTTTTTATTCCAGAAATATGCAATTTTTAATAATTTCGCGTCGTTTTAGTAACCTGCTAAAAAGCTAAAAAAATCAACAAAATCATACATGAAGTACCTATTTTTCGTCTTAGCATTTATTTTCAGCAATAGTTTATTGCAGGCGCAGCCAAATAAAACCTTTTCAGAAGAAGACCTCTCTACCTTACAACAGTATGAAGATACTTTGGGCTTAATGGCGCATTTAATTGTCAATGATAGCTTAGAAGAAAATCGATTTGCCGCGACGAAAAAGATGATTAAAACGTTGGTCTCTGCCCTCAAAGTGGACAATAGCTACCACTACCCTTTTGAGCAAGTCAAAACTATTTCTATCCAATATCCAGCAGATAGTACTTTCCGCATTTTCACTTGGCAATTGTATGTCAACCAAGACGAATACCGATACTTTGGTGCCATTCAAATGAACAATCAAGATTTAAAATTATTTCCGCTCATTGACCGTTCTGCTGGCATGCAAAACATTGAATATCAAGAACTTGCAGCAGACAATTGGTATGGAGCCTTGTATTATAACATGAAAGAATTTGATACACCACAGGGTAAAAAGTATCTGCTTTTTGGTTATGATGCTTACAACTTTTATGAACGTAGAAAATTGATAGACGTCATTAGTTTTGATACAGGAAAACCAGTATTTGGTGCTCCCGTGCTCGCTATTCCTAGTCAAACAGGCGCATTAGAACGTCAGAATCGTTTTACTTTAACCTATTCGGCGGAGGCTTCGATAGGTTGTAATTATGATGAAATGGAAGAAAAAGTTGTGTACAATCATCTAACCAAGGGCTCAAGTCCTTATCAAGGTAAACCAACTATGGTACCGAGTGGAAGTTATGACGGTTTTACACTGAAAGACGGCATCTGGGTTTATGAAGAAGAGTTATTTCATTTCATTACTCCAGAGGGAGAATATCCGCGTCCTGAGCCAGTTTTGGATGCAAAACCAGGAGGAAAGCGAAAGAATATTTTTGGGCAGTAAGTATCACGTCCGTTCCACGGCGTGTAATAACTCACGCCGTGGAACGAACGTGATATTACATCATTGGATTGAGTTTCAGACGCATTTCCCTTTTCAAATACAAATAAGAAACCAGCGTAGAAGCCGTATCTGCAATAGGAAAAGACATCCAAACCCCATTCAAACCAAAGTAGTGAGGCAAAATCAAAATCAGAGGAATTAAAAAGAATCCTTGTTTCGTCAGCGTCAAAAGTAAAGCAGGCATTGCCTTCCCTATCGCCTGAAAATAAGCCGAACTAATCAACTGTACCTGTATCGTGGGCAATCCTAAAAACACGATTATAAAAGCCGCCGGAGTCTTTAATAAAAGCTCTGCGTCTGTTGTAAAAACCCCAACTAATTGCTCTCGAAAAAGCATTATCACAGCAAACATTCCGACCGCAATCATTGTCCCAGATTTTATCGCCAAAGCTATCGTATCTTTAACTCTTTCATATTTTTCAGCCCCATAGTTATAGCCCGCAATTGGCAGAAAACCTTGCGTCACACCCAAAACTGGAAAGTTAGCAAACATCCCAATTCGATTTATAATACCAAACATCGCCACGGCTGTTTCGCCTCCATAATTTCCTAATGTATTATTCAAAACTAACATCAATAAAGCGATAGTCCCTTGTCGAGCGAAGGTGACAAAACCAATCTCAAATATCTCTTTGACCAGTTTTAATTTCAGGATAAAATTCTGCAAATGAACCTTCAAATCTGAACGCCCCGATAGGAAATACCACAACGCAAAAGAAGCACTACAACAGTACGAAATAGTCGTCGCCCAAGCTGCCCCAGCCATTCCCATTTCATAATAGACCATAAAAATAGGGTCTAAAATCAAATTCATTACCGCAGGGACCAGCATCACTACCATAGCTGTTTTGGCGTCTCCTTCACTTCTGATGACATTATTACTCATCATTCCAAATGCCAAACAAGGCACAGAAGGCAATAAAATATTAAAGAATTCTTTGGCGGGCGGCAGTATATCGCCTTTTGCACCAAATGCCATTAGTATTTCATCACCAAAATAATAACCCGCAATGACCATGAGGACTGATAATAGTACCGTCAAGGAAATCATATTTCCGAAGGTATTTTGTGCGTGTTCCTCCCGATTGGCTCCCAGAGCACGCGAAATAACCGACGAACCACCAATACCAATCGCCATTCCTATCGAAGAAATCAAAAAAGTAATCGGCATCACGACCGTTACCGCTGCAATACCCGCTGTACCAACATAGCGCCCAATAAATATCGTATCGACAATCATGTAAATCGACATCACAAGAATACCAATAGAAGCAGGTACACCCATTTTGACTAAAAGAGGACCAATCTCTTTTGTACCAAGTTCCTCTGAATTTCTAATGGGTTTGCTCATTTATTTTGATTACTGGTTATTTACCGTATTTATAAAACTTACTTAGCACCACGACCAAGTTAGAGCAGTCGTCATTCGTAATTCATAATTATCTTATCTTTGCGCTTTCAAAACGAGTGCGAAAGTAAAAGGTTTTATATGAAAAAAGATTATCCAATAGTATTTTGTGATGCTTTAGTAGAAGAAACACGTCGCCGCCTTTTAGGCGAAGGTATTCCGCGCATTGAAAAGTGTTTGGATTTATTGACAGAAGAAGAGATTTGGCACAAACCAAATGAGAATAGTAATTCTGTAGGCAACATCATTTTGCATCTTTGTGGGAATGTCAGACAATGGCTAGGTGCAGGTCTAGGAAAATTACCTAAGGTGCGTCAACGTGATGAAGAATTTTCAACGAAAGGCGGTTTAAACAAAAAGGAAATTCTGGAAAAGTTAAAGAAACTTCAAGAAATGTCAGAAGACGTTCTTTCTAAAATCACGCCTGAAGACCTATTAGCCATTCATCATGTTCAAGTCTATGAAGAAAGTGGTTTGTCTATTTTAGTACATGTCACAGAGCATTTTAGCTATCATGTGGGACAGATTACCTATTTTGTAAAAGCGAAAAAGGATTTAAGTACAGGATATTATACAGAAGATTTAGGGTGATAAAAATCTAATTCATCACTCAAAATTAAAACTCTAAGAAAACATGAGTCCATTCATCATTGTGTTACTTTCTTTACTAACTTTCGGTGTCATTTGGTATCGACAAGCTGTTTTTGATATGCTGCACCTTATTCCTTTTTGGTTGCGGATGTGGAAGGTAAAAATTCATCTCGTCTCAGAGAAATATTCATTTGGAAAGCACAAAAGGCAGTATTTGCTGTATTGTCCTGCGGATAAAAGCGTTAAAGAACGAGATTATGTCGTTCTATATTTTCATGGCGGCGGCTGGCAATTTGGTAGTCCTGATGCTTTTTCTCCTGCTGCTCAAGTGATGACAGATTGGGGTTTTCCTGTTATTATGGCTTCTCATCGACGCCTGCCTATGCACAGGTATCGGAGTATGAGAGAAGATATTTCCTTGACCTTAGAAAAGACTTGGGAAATAATGCAAGAGAAAGGTTTAGAGGATAAAAAAATTATCATTGGCGGCATGTCATCTGGTGGAAATCTAGCGGCTTTGCTTTACTTTGACAAGAGAACTTTGGCAAGTTTAAACATTCCAAAACAAAAGCTATCTGCCATATTTTTACAATCTGCTCCTTTAGATTTAGCTCAAATGAGATGGTCTCCGACCGTTCAGATTTTTGGAGGTAGAAAATCTTCCGCCACTTTTGCGTCTGCTAGTCCTATCACACACTTACAAGCGACCGATAGTCGTCCGATGTATTTGATACATGGCGATAAGGACGGAATTGTACAATATGAATGTACAACTACTTTTTTTGAAAAAACCAAGTCTCTACGCTGTCCCAACGTTCGTTTTGAAACAGTAAAAGGAGGCGGACACATGGCTTCTTCAGATTGGGCAGCGGAGGATAATGAAGTCCGTAAAAAATTGAAGGATTGGTTGGAACAATTTGAATAATTAAAAAATAGATTCAAGTAAGTGACTCAATCGAATACTACCTTTTCGAGTAAATGCAGAACCTCCCAAATCTGGAGTCGACTTCATCCAATTGCATTCTGTACAAATCGTTAAATGCGCGACAGGTCTATTATCATTATAGAAAACAAAGGCATGACGGGGATTAAAACAGTTTGAGACTTCACCTCCAAAAGATTTATCATCCTGCACAAAGTCAAGTAAGAGCATTGTCTGGTCAGCATTTAGTTCTCGCTGTTTTCCTGTTACCATTTTTGAAAACTCACCATTCTCAAAAATGGCGTCATCCCCTTCCCCATTCATCTGATAGGCTACAATACTAGAAAATTCTTCAACTGGAAATTTATTTAGCTTGACCTCCTTAGTTGGACTAGCACAAGCCGTCAGTAGCAAGAGGCTACATAGCGTTGGAAAGATTTGTTTCATCGTAATAATAGTGTGTAAGTGTGGTTAAATTTGCAAATATTATCTAGGTTAAAAACCCAATTTAAAAGCTACTGTTTTAACGCGTTTTGTCATAAGACCTTCCTGCATTTCCTCTAAAATCATCTCTTTTGCTTTTTCATCTGAAAAAACTTCCTCCATATTTCGAATACTCCCAACGGGAACACTCTTCGCGTATAATTTCTGTAACCAAAAGTCTCTCGTCTCCGTTGCAAAAGTAGGCAACAAAATTGATTTTAATTCTACTCTATTCTTTACACGTTCTGCATTTGTCAGAAATTGACCTTTTTTTGACAACTTCTTCACTTTCAATACTTCACATAAGGAAGCAAATTGTTTTTCTGTTCCTATTGCGAGTATTAATGGCTTCCCGTCTGCACAAATAAAAATGTCGCCATAGGGCGCAATGTTCGGGTGCATGGTTCCCATTCGTTGAGGAATATGATTACCCATGAGCCAATTTGTAGCTTGATTAGCGAGAGAAGAAATGGCAGACTCTAAAAGTGAAGTTGTTACAAACGTACCTTTTCCTGTTTGAGTACGATTAAGTAAAGCCAGCAAAATGCCTTCTTTTAATTGGTGCGCCGCCAAAATGTCAATCAAAGCGACAGGCATTTTTACAGGTTGCCCGTCGGACTCTCCATTCATATATAAAAATCCTGCTTCTGCCTGCAACACCACATCAAATGCAGGGCGTGGGTCATCTGCACCATAGCCTGTTAATTCAGCAAAAATTAAACGCGGATTTTTTTCACACAAGGTCTCGGCATCAAAGCCCATTTTACGCGCCGAGGCTGGTCGATAATTACTTATCACGACATCTGCTTTTGTTATCAATTCTAAAACTTCCGCTTTATCATTTGCATCCGTTAAGTCAGCAAACATAACCTCCTTCTGATAATTCACACTTGCATAATAAGCGGATACACTTGCGTCGCTGTCTTCTGTGGGTAGTCTCCATTTGCGCGTTACATCACCACCTGTTTTCTTATTTTCCACCTTAATTACGCGTGCGCCCAACTCCGCAAAAAACATCCCTACAGCTGGTCCAGCTAATACACTCGCCAATTCGACAACTATCAAGTCCTTAAAAAATTCGTTCTGATTTATATTCATATTTTGGATATCGTAA
>CALDUB010000214.1 GCA_937923465.1 uncultured Saprospiraceae bacterium | reverse complement strand
AGTGATAGCTTGCCAGACTACGATATCTTGGATGAGATTCTTTACTTATACATTGAAGAAAGACAAGGACCGAAAGAATTGATAAAGCGTGGGTTTGATGCGAAGTTGGTGAAGCGTATTTTGCGTTTGACGAATATCAATGAGTTTAAGCGTTATCAAACGGCACCTGTTTTGCGTGTGTCGCCGAAGGCATTTGGTATGGGACGGAGAATGCCGATAGTGGGTAAATATTTGTCTTAAGATTTTTCAACGCAGAGGTGCAGAGGGCTAAAAGAACTCTGCACCTCTCCACCTCTGCGTTGAAAAATTACACTGGCAAAATCTGCTGTAACCGCTTCACAATCTCCAAAGTAGCAGGACAAATTTCCGTATTCTTCAAAGTCAAACTTAATATCTGGTGAAACTGCTTTCTATCCGTATGTGGATATTCTCGACAAGCCTTTGGACGCGCTTCATAGATAGAACAATAATTATCCTCTCCTAAAAATGGACAAGGTGCAGAATTGAAAACATAATCGCCGTCTTCGTCCAAATGCAAATACTTTTCAGTCAGTTCAGCAGGACGCAACTTTAGAAAACCTGCCGCTCGCTCAATATCCTTATCTCGCCAAATCGGACTCGTCGTCTTACAACAATTCGCACATTCCAAGCAGTCTACCTCTTGAAAAACTTCCTCATGCAAAGAAGCTACCGCACGGTCTAAAATACGAGGTGGTCGCTTCGCTAGTTTTGCAAAGTACTTCTTATTCGCTTTTTTAGCGTCTTTGGCGCGTTGTTTTTGATGTTCTAATTCGATTTTCATGGCTGCAAAGCTAAGGCTTTCGAACAAATAACAAGCTATATCTTTTTATCGAAGATATCCCTAACAAAATCTAACATAGATTTCTTATGACAGAACAAAACAGCACCAAAAGAAAATTCAAAAAACGTTATATCTGGCCAATCCTCTTAGTACTTCTCATCGCTATTCGCATAGCACTACCAACGATTGTCACGAAATACGTTAATAAAACCTTGTCTAACTTGGATGGCTACACGGGGTCTATCTCAGATGTGGATTTATTTCTGTATCGCGGAGCTTATCAGATTTGCGACTTGCGAGTGGAAGTCGTCAATAACGAAGTGAAAGAACCATTTGTAGATATTCCCCTTATTGATTTGTCCGTTGAGTGGAAGTCCATTTTTAAGGGCGCAATAGTGGGAGAGGTTGAGGTTTATGACCCGATGATTAATTTTGCTTTTGGACCTACTGAGGCACAGTCACAAACTGGAGAAACTGTGGATTGGGTACAAATTGTACAAGATTTAATGCCTATTAATATTAACCGATTTGAGGTTGTTAATGGAGATATTAACCTGATGAATGTCTCAACGAGTCCAGATATCAATGCGCGTTTTCAAGACTTAGATTTAGAGATTTTGAACATTCGTAATGTAGAAACTAAAGAGGTTGATTTACCTTCTGATATTACCTTAACGGGACGGTCTTCCTTTGGTGGAAAAATAGCTTTTAATGCTAAAGCGGATTTGATAAAAGAATTTCCTGATTTCAATTATGACGCACGTATAGAAGGAGTAGATTTAACAAAGTTTAATGCTGTGTCAAAGGAAATAGCTGGAGTGACTATTGAAAAAGGAGTCTTAGATGTATACAGTGAAATGGTAGGAAAAGATAAAAAATTGGAAGGTTATGTAAAGCCTCTGCTGCATGATGTCTCTATTTTTTCTTGGAAGGAGAAAGACCGTTCTTTTGGAGAAGCTATTAAAGAGTTATTTGTGGAAGCAGGGCAAGAGTTGGTTGAGAACCGTAAGGGGTGGGATGAATTAACAGCTACACGCGTGCCGATTTCTGGTAATATTGATGCGCCAAGTACGGAGGTTTGGAGTACAATCGTTAACCTTTTAGTTAATGCTTACATTGACCGTTTTAAAGGTGTACTAGACGGTAGTATTGAATGGAACGATACAACAAACCAATTAAATAAAGTGGATGAAAAACAGGCAAAGGATGAAAAAAAGAAGGATAAAAAACGCAAAAAAAAGAAAGATTAACCTGGCAAAATCACATCCTTTAATCCGTCTAAGACTGAATTCCATAATTGATTGAAAAAACCTTTTTCTTGATTACGAAGTATATCAATTTCGCCTTTTTTATTAGAGCCAGCAATTGTATTTTTTTCCTTGATAATGACTTTTTCAACTATCCATCTTAAGAGTTTTCGAGGACGCTTATTTTTGCCCTGACGCAACTTAACCTGCAAGTTGTTATAATAAAAATCTAACTCTCCTTTAGACTTATTATCGTCTGCATGAAAGTTAAAGGCGAGTTCTCGTACCTCTCCGCTCTCTACTCGAATACGCGTCACATCTTCAAACATTTGATTGGTTTGACGCATATCAAAAGTATCTAGTTTTCCATAAACATCATAAGCAAATATAGGAGAATCTAGAAAAAAGCGAACCGTCAAATCTAAGTTAGAACTTCCCATGAATTTGCTATTTACCTTTGCTATCATATCTTGGTCGGCATCAATCTTTAGGCTGTCATTAGTTACGTTTTCTAAAGTTGCATTAACATCTGTCCAGAATACCTCACCACGGTTTTGCTTTTCTTTTTCTTTGAGAGAATAGGTAATTTTAGCATGATTAACTGCGATACTATCTATTGCAACGAGTGTTTTTAGTTTGCATAAACTTTCAGTAGGTAATTCTTTTTGCTGATTGGGCAATGTTGGGATATTTTTATCTGAAAAAACAGATAAGATAGGATTGTTTATTTCTAAAATAGATAATTCAAATTTGTTTTGGAATACCTTCTCTAAGTTGAAATCTTTTAAGATGATTTCGGGAATAGCTATGTCAAATTTTGATTTTCTATATTCTAATTTTTGAAAAAATGTATCATTGTCAAAAGGTGATTTAAATGCAAAATTACTCAGTATTAAATCTTTATCTTCTGTCGTTATTTTTTCTAAAGTTAAATCATGAAGCCTATCATCTGCTTGGAAATAGAAATTTTCTAAGCTTAGTTTATAGTCTACGATTGCCATTTTATTTTCCGTTAAAGCATCGTTAAATGTAAAGTCTTTAAAACTAATAGAAATCGAACCCATACTCATCTGTGGATTTTCTATTTTCTCGTTTCCAAAGAAAGCAATTTCTCCGTTTTTAATGGCGATACTTTTGACTTGAGCAAAAAATGCCTGTGTATTTTCAACTTCTGGCGTTTTTGCTTTCACAATGGTGTCTGTAGGAATTTTGATGATTTTCAAGAGAGGATTTTCTAAGGCTATCTCAGAAGCTAACAAATGTTTACTATGTAATAAATCCCACCAGTGCAAGCCGTTAATATAAGCTTCATCAACGGTTCCTGTAATTTTATTCCCATTTAAAGCCTCGCTGATTTGTACGGTTTCTGTATCTAAACTTATCCCAGATACCGCGATTTTTCCTTTCCAAAAATTCACGTCATATGAATCGTAACTTGCACCGTCTAAGTCGGCAAAGCCTGCTTCTAATTTTTGCCCTACCTTGTGTTTTACAAAGATAGAAAGTCCGAAAAATAGTAAGAGTAAACCAATAAAGACGAAGGTGAGTGTACGTATTTTTGCCATAGGAGAAAATTAGTAACACACAAGAATTTGCGTGTTACTGTTAAACGATTACACTAGAGGAGAGGTTCAGTTTTCCCGCGCCATTCCCTGTAGTCTGCGCTCTTCTCCAATTCTTTCAACACGCGCTAATAAACTTGGCGCTTCTTTTATTTCCACCAAAGTATGATACGCCATTCCAAATCCGACCATTAAAATGGCAAAAATTAAATGCAAAAAGAACATGGCAACTCCTGTCAAAAGAACAGAAGAAATATTATTCATCGTCTCCTCTTCAAAGTTTAAATTCATTCCAATAAAATCAAAAATGAAATAAAAAACGAGACTATCTGATAACATAAAAGTCAGCATGCCTAACAAAATCAAAGTAAGGGACAAACCTAAAATACGCCAAAATGAACCGCCAAGCAGCCCAAGTAATCTCCCAAAACCTGCAAAAACATGCTTTTGTTCAATGACCATAATGTACATCCAAACCATCAGTAAAGGCAACACGACTATACCCAGTAAGTAAATATAAGCTTCGTTAACCGATAAGAAAAAAGCGATTGTCGCGGCAGGAACAAGCATTTTACTAAATAGAAGAAATTGCCAAGAGAGTTTTTTATTTTGTTCTGTTGGAATAAGAGTAGGATTGGTTTCTTTTAATAAAAGTTGGAAAACAAAAGTTCCTACCAATGCTATGGTCAGAGTATTGACTGCTATCAAAAGAAGGATTTGCTCATTAGAGAAAAATTGCCCCGCAACACTTAGTGAACCTAAAAATAACTGAGCAATCAGCATCGCAAATTGATAAGCACCAGGTTCTGCGCTCGCCATGAAGTTTGAAAACTCAAAGGTATCCGCTGGTGAACTCTCGCTTATTAAGAATGCGATAAATAAGTAAACAACAGTTACTCCAGCTGCGATTTTAGATAGCTGCCCTAGATACTTTCCAGCGAAAACAAAGACATCAGAGAAAATAGCACCGTTTGATTTAATCCTATTGAATTTTAATTTTTGTGCATCATCAGGAGACAAATGTGAATGTCTCAAATCAGATTGAAAACCACGTTTTGCCTTCATCCAAGGATAATAAACGAAGTAAAAAAGAATGAATGCTAGACAAGCTAAGATGAAAAGCAAGCGAATAGCGTCAGGCGTTTCTGTATAACGCGTAAAATATCCTTCAATAAAACCTGCTAAAATGATAATAGGCGTGATACCTACCATGATTTTTAAACCGCGTCGCGCGGAAATTTGAAAAGCTTTGATACGAGAAAGAGTGCCTGGGAAAACTAAGCCACGTCCCATTGTCAATCCTGCTGCGCCCGCTATAATAATTGCAGAAATTTCTAGTGTCCCGTGTGTCCAAATGGTGAGGAATGACTCCCAGAAAAGGTCTTGTTCCACAAAGAAATATTGGAAAGCACCGACCATGATGCCATTTTTTATCATTATCAAAATTGTCCCAATCGCATAAACCGCTCCCATGGCAAAAGTCATCAAGGCTACACGCAGATTATTCGCTGCAATGCGGGCAAACATGCCACCTTCGTCTTTTGCTTTATAGACCGCCATTGGGTCATTATTTTGGATATTTTCGAGGGTCATTTCTACATAACTTTCTCCCAAAATAATCCTAACAAAGTCTTCATCCATGTAACAAGACAAGACGCCAATCGCCATAGATAAAGCAAAAACTAAGAAGGAAATCCGAAATTCTTTTCGTGCTTCATAGACAATCTGAGGTAGACCTTCTAAGATGAAATGCTTCAAACGTCCTTTTTCTCGTTTTCGATTTTTGTAAAGACTGAAGAATATTTTTTGACCCAATCCATTTAGATACACCCGCACAGAACGATTTGGATAAAAAGTTCTAGCGTACGAGAGGTCATCTGTCACCTGTACAAATAGGTCGTTCAGTTCCTCTGGATTATCCGAATTCTTTTCGAGCGTTTTTTCAAAACCCTCCCATTTTTCGGTATTCTGCTTTATGAATTTAGTTTCGCGCATGTTACGAACGGTAGACGGTGGACGGGCGACGGTAGACAGTCGCTCACGTTGTTAGGATTTTAAGTATTAATTTCGGTCGTGTTTATGCTCGCACAAACACGACCGAAATAGGGCTGAATTCAAAATTAACTCATTCAAAATTCAAAATTACTTACTACCCGTCCGAAGCACGGATTTTAGTAGTACGCTGTATCCAACAAGGGACTTTGTAATCGTCGCCAACCTTCAAAGAACGAATAAAAATATCCTCTTTGTTAGGCATATATTGCGAGTAGCGATTGATAAATTTATTTGCTTCTGGTGCTGCTGCGGGGTCGATACTCTTTGCTTTGTACCACATGTCTAATGCTGGCCAAACGACTATCTGACTATTCCAGCCACGTCCTGAGCCACACAATGGACCACTTGACGCATACATACGACCGATGAGCAAATAAGGTTCTCCCCAACTGCCACGAATGCTTGCTGCTTCCTCTGCATATTTACGTGCTTGCGGGAAGTTTTTTAAGTGTGCGTAGTAGATTTTAGCAACCAAAAGAGTGTATTTTGCTTTTTTCGTTACATCTGTTTCTTCTGCTGCCTTTTGTTTAAAGCAATCAAGGGCTTCATTGTATTGTGCATCTTGTAAGAAGGTGTAACATGTAGTTTTAGTTTCTCTACACTCCGCAGAATATTTATTTAAAACTTCACTGTATTGGGGAGAATTTTCAGGTGTACATCCACCATATTTCATACGACTTAATACCGTTAGCATATTATCACAGTCACTTGTATTTTCCTTATATTCAGTGTAATATTTATCAGTGAAATATTGACAATCATAAAAGCCTTTGACGCGCTCAAAGTACTCCAAACGCTCTGGCATATATCTTTTGATTTCTGTGTAACGGTCGCACTCGCTTCCTTTGCATTCTGCCAATTGCTTAGCTAATGCACTGTTCATGAGATTCACGTATTTCTTTGCTTCTGCATCGTCAATTTTTTCTTCATTGTGCATGTCTACAATCAGAGCTGCAAAAGGATTAAAAGTGAAATAAGGCATATCCTCTCCGTCAGCATCAATGACTTTTTTGAATAAGTTGTACGTCTCCTCTTTCGTTGAACGATGCGGGTATTTATAGAAAAGGTCAAATGCTTTACGTCCGTCAGAGAAACTTCCGTCGGTATAGCAGCGGTCTATTTCTTTATAGATTTCGAAAATTTCATCAATGTATTCATTGATTTTTGTACTGTCTTGAGTTTGGCTGATAAAATACTCATTAAAGTAAATTCCGTCAGCATAAACTGTATTTCTTTTACCGTCAGCAGCGGGTGCTTTGGCATAAACTTTTTTCCAGCGTTCGTAAGCGTCCATGGTCTCGCCCGCTTTCATCATGTCGCGGTAGATGACATATTCAGTTTCCATTTCATCTGCCTCTTGGAAAGGAAGGTCCGAAAACTTAGGACAGGGGCTTAAATTTTCGTCAACGGGGGCAGGAACGGGAGTTGTTGTTTCAACTGGCTTTTCAACAACTTTTGGTGTCTTGGGTGTACACGATACGATGAGTAAGGCAAAGAAAAATGCCGAGAGTAATCCAATTTTAATTTTCATAGTCAATAAAGTTTACTTGAGAAGAGATGCTAAAGCATTCAGTACTTTATGAGCTAAAACTCATAAGCAACTGAAATGATTGCTAAAGATAGGAAATTTAGCAAAAATAGGCGAGTAAGTAATTAGTAAATGAAAAAGAGCTTATCGTAGTTTATAGACTACAATAAACTCTTCGTTTAAATTTCGTGCTTCTCAAAGAAACTATTTTATGCTATTTTGCAGGGATAAACTTCATTGAAATACTATTCACGCAATGTCTTGTGTTTTTAGCAGTAAATCGTTCTCCCTCAAATACGTGCCCTAAGTGTCCTTCGCAGTTATCGCAGACAATCTCTACGCGGCGCCCGTCCGCATCTGGTACACGTCGCACTGTGCCAGGTAATATCTCATCGTCGAAACTCGGCCAACCACAGTTACTTTCAAACTTATCAGCACTCTTATAAAGCGGTGCATCACAGCGACGACAAACATAAGTTCCTTCTGCTTTATTACTTGTGTACTCTCCAACAAAAGGAGCTTCTGTTCCTTTATGCTCTATTACGCGTGCCTCTTGGGGCGTTAAATCATTCCAAGCCATTTTATTATTTTTTTGATGAAAATTTCCACATCCCCGTATCTCACTCACCACCTAAATGAAACACCTAAAACCTACCATAAGGTTTAATTTTTATGATGAAATCTGAAAATATATTTTTTCTGGTCTGTGTATATTATTTTTAGATTAGTCTAAAAATTTATATCTTTGTACTTGAAAAATGAATTTCAATAAATAGATTATGCTTCCTAATATATCTCAAACAGAGGAAAACTACCTCAAGGCAATTTTCAATATTTGCGAAAAAGAAGAAAAGTCTGCGGGTACAAATGATATCAGTAATGAGATGCAAACCAGCGCAGCCTCTGTGACCGATATGTTAAAGCGTCTTTCGGAGAAAAAACTCATTAACTACGCGAAGTATAAGGGAGTTACCTTGACGAAGAAAGGAAGTGAAGTTGCGACACAGCTCATCCGTAAGCACCGTTTATGGGAAACTTTTTTAGTGGAAAAGTTGCAGTTTTCTTGGGATAAAGTACATGATATTGCCGAGCAATTAGAACACATTAAAGCGCCAGAGTTGGTTGAGAAATTGGATGATTTTTTAGGAAATCCAAAGTTCGACCCACATGGCGACCCTATTCCAGATGCCGACGGAAAGTTTACTTATCGAAAGCAAATTCAGCTGTCAGATGCTAAAGTAGGAGAGTGGGGTGTTGTCGTAGGTGTGCAAGAAGACTCTGAAAAATTTCTTCAATATTTAGATAAGCAAGGTTTAGTTTTAGGAACACGCATTGAGATTATTGAGAAGTTTAGTTACGATGATAGTATTCAAATTCTCTTGAATGGCGAAAAAGAACTGGTTTTGTCTGATAAAGTGAGTAGAAATTTGTTTATCCAAAGAAAAAATAATTGAACTACTCAGATTGGTATCGGTCACTTTGACTAAAAAAGAGTTGCAAAATCAAGATTTAGCATAAGTATAAACAAAAGTCAGTGCCCGATACCTTTTGTTATGCTGTGAAAAGGTATCGGGCACTGATTTTATCTGAGGTTTAGTTAAATTCTTCAATTTGAATCTTTGATTTGAGTAAAGTGACCGATACCCAGGTAGTTAGAAAATAATTAAGATTTATGAAAAGTATAATTAGTCAATTTGCCCTAGTGGTTTTATCATTTTGTGTCAGTTATAGTTTAGCAGCGCAAGACGAAAAACCTTTAGTTGTAGCTACTGCTTCTATTTTTGCAGATATGGCACAAAACATTGCAGGAGATGAAGTGCGTATTGTATCAGTCGTGCCGATTGGTGGAGACCCGCACACTTACGAACCTACTCCAAGTGATGCACAATTGATAGCAAAGGCAGATTTGATTTTAAAGAATGGATTGACATTCGAAGGTTGGTTGTCTGAGTTAATTGAAAACTCAGGAACAAAGGCTGATGTCAAATTAATCACTGAAGGAATCGTTCCGATTGGAAGTCAAACATACGCTAATTCTTCTGACCCACACGCTTGGATGGATGCTAGTAATGGTCTGAAATATATCGAAAATGTTAAAGATGCTTTAGTTAAATTATTACCAGACTTTAAAGAGCAATTTGAATTTAACTACGGTGTATATCGTTTGCAGTTAGAAGAAATGGACACGTATATTCAGACTGAAATCAATAAAATTCCAGCAGAACAACGCGTTTTAATTACTTCACATGATGCCTTCCAATATTTTGGACGTCGCTATGGTGTGCGTTTGGAGAGTGTGCTTGGTACATCGACAGATGCACAGGTTCAGACTTCTGATATGAAGCGTTTGGTGAAAGTGATAAAAGAGACTGGCGTACCTTCGGTTTTTGTTGAGAGTACAATTAACCCTAAGTTGTTAGAACAATTGGCTGAAGATAATGGAGTGAGTATTGGAGGTCAATTATATTCTGATAGCATCGGAGACAAAGATAGTCCAGCACCTTCTTATTGGGATATGTTGAAACATAATACAGATACCATTGTCAAGGCTTTGAGTGCAGAGAAAAAGGCAGTCGTTGTCGAAGAGGGCGAAGGCGGTGCTACTAGTTGGTTACTTTGGGGCATTCTGGGCTTGCTACTAATCGGAGGCTTTTTTGTGGTGGCTAGGCAGATGTAGAAAGAGACTTTAGATGTTAGATTTTGGACTTTAGATGCGTTTTTTAGAGATAAATCGTAAACTGTAAAACTATGCAACCAACAATTTCAGTTAAAGGACTTTCTGTTAGTTATGACCGCAAGCGCGTTTTGACTAATATCTATTTGGATATTGAACCAGGTTTGATTTATGGACTTATTGGACCAAATGGCGCTGGAAAATCTACTCTTTTTAAAGCGATTTTGGGTTTGATAGAAACGAACTCTGGTAAAATTTCTATCGAAGGCAAGCCAATTGAAAAAGAAAGAAAACGCGTTGTTTACGTGCCACAGCGAGATGATGTAGATTGGACATTTCCCGCGACGGTTTATGATATTGTCTTAATGGGACGTTATCCGCATAAGAAAATTTTTCAACGAATGGATACGCACGACCATAATGTTGCGATGCAAGCAATGGAAGATTTGGGTATTGGAAATTTGAAAGAACGTCAGATTGGCGAACTCTCAGGAGGTCAACAACAGCGTGTGTTTTTAGCACGTGCAATGGCACAAGAAGCGGAAGTTTTTCTTTTGGATGAGCCATTTGTTGGGGTCGATGTGACTACTGAAGACCAAATTATTAAGAGTTTAAAACGCCTCGCGAGCGAAGGAAAAACCCTTTTAGTCGTACACCATGACTTGGCAACGGTGAAAGATTACTTTGACAAAGTGATATTGCTAAACCAGAGAATGATTGCCTACGGAGACACAGAAACAACATTTACACAAGAAAATATAGCAAAGGCATATCGGAGTCAGTTGCCGATTTTGCACAAGACGGGTTTGATGTGATTTGATTTACGAATTACGAATTACGATTTACGAAGTACGACCATTCTAGATAGTACAAGCTAGAGCAGTCGTACTTCGTAAATCCCAAATCGTAATTTCTAAACAACCTTTCCCACTCCCATTTTAATCAAATAATTCAGTCTCAATACCAGATTAATAGGCTTTTCTGCCTTATTCGAATGTGAGCAAAAAATGTAGCCTTCCTTGCGGGCATCTAATTCCTTTATCGGTATTTTTCCATTCTTTTTATCAGCACGAAGCAATTTATCGTACATTTCTAAAGAGAGATTGGTTAAGCCTTTTGCTTCTAATAACTCTAGTAACTTTTGTCGATTGATAGAGGTTATTTTGCAACTGATAAATTCTTCCTGTTCATCTGTACAGATATTTGTTACAAGGAAATAGTACGCCGCTTCCTTCTTCTCATCAATGAGCCAACCTTTTCGATATTGCCCTTTTTTAAGATAAGATAACTCGAAAGCAAAAGTGGGTAAGGATTTGTTTAAATAATCCAATTGCGCTTTCTCGTCTACAAAATAAATTTGCACATCATCTCGTTTGCGATAATCATGTATTTCGATGTCAATACCAGCGTATTGCCGTTTTTTATCAATAATGCGATGCACTTGGAAGTTTGCGCCAAATTTTTTAGCATATATGGAGTCTAACAAAAATCCTAATTTTTGTTCTTTATCCAAGTCTGATTTGAAGTTACTTGTCATTATATTGGGGGAGTGTGTAGTTTTTTAGTCCCGCAATATAATTGTTATTGATTTATTTTGACATGCTTTATTTTGATTTTTTCAAATTTTTAAATTTAAAATATTCTTTTTGTGTTAAATGAGCGAGTATAATAACATGTGAAAGCACAGAGTAATCAAAATGAAAAGTAACGAAATCTTATTTATACGTCTAGATTATTGAATTTAGTTTTACTAAAGAGAACATGACGCTTTTCTTTTTCGTTATAAACTAGACTAAACTGTAAATCACAACTTCTCAAATTTAATAAAATGAATAAATTTCCTTTAGTGCTAACTGCACTTTTGACCACATTCCTAGTGGCAAGTTCTTGTAATTCACTGAAAAAACCAGGTGGGGGATTCAATCTTTTTACGGTCCAACAAGATATTGACTTAGGTAAACAAGTCAAACAAGAAATAGAAAGTAATACCGCAGAGTATCCAATTTTACCTGAAGCAAGCAATCGCGCAGCTTATGCTTACATTCGTAAAATCACCGATAAACTCCTAAATACTGGAAAAGTAGCCTACCGCAACGAGTTTGCGTGGGAAGTGAAAATTATTGATGACGATAAGACCTTGAATGCTTTTTGTACGCCTGGTGGCTACATTTATGTTTACACTGGTTTGATAAAATATTTGGATAGTGAGGAACAATTAGCAGGTGTGATGGGACACGAAATTGCTCATGCTGCACAGCGTCACTCTACGCGTCAAATGACCAAGTTGTATGGTATCCAAACTATGGTTTCAGTTGCAACAGGACAGGCCGACCCAGGTTTGTTATCACAGATAGCTTTATCTGTCATCTCTTTAAAAAACTCACGTGCACACGAAGAAGAAGCAGATTCTTATTCAGTTGTTTACATGTGTCCAACCAGCTATGAAGCAGATGGCGCAGCAGATTTCTTCAAGAAATTAGAAGCAGAAGGTGGAACTAGAACGCCTCAATTTTTGAGTACACACCCAAATCCAGGCAACCGTGTAGCGAATATTACTACGCAAGCAAAAGAACAAGGGTGTAAAGGAAATAGTACTTTTAAGTCTGAGTATACGAAGTTTAAGAATTCTTTATAGGTTGATATAAAGTGTTTTTTGATTGTCTCTAAAAGTCGTTTATCTGAATGTAATAATCAGGTAAACGACTTTTTTATTGCGCTAAATGCAATGACTAAAACTTCTCAAAACCAACCCGGCAACATTTTTGAAATCAACACATTGTAAAAATAAATAATATAATTCTCTTTACCTTTTCTTACACAGCGTACTACACTACTATTAACAATACACGGCAGCCACCCCGACTATTTTTTTGCTGCTCGAAAATGTAATCTACTATGCAACGCTGTTATTTAAACAAAAGCATTTTGCTCTCTTTGAGCTGTCTATTTTTATTTATTTCAAATGAAATTCAGGCACAATGCAACCTCTCTTGTCAACAAGCCGAAGTCAATGTCGCCATTAATCAAGATGGCATGTCTGAAATCACCTCAGATATATTCGTCGTAGGAACGACGGGAACATGTGCGGGCAATTTTACCATTCAATTATTTAATGCTGTTGGTGCTGACATTGGTAATGTCGTAAGCTGCGATTTCGTAGGTATGTCTTTACTCGCGCGCTTCACACACGATGATTCTGGCAATTTTTGCGAGAGCACATTAAATATTCAAGACAACATTGGTCCCTTACTAACTTGTCCAAATGATACTATAAACTGTTCGGCATCCACATTGCCAGCAGATGTAGCTGCCATTATCGCAGAAGATAATTGTGACTCCAATCCTACTTTAAATTTTACAGAAACGGTCACTAATCAAATCTGTACTGGGCAACCTTTCAATCGGATTATCACCCGTACTTATAACGCCTTTGACAACAATGGTAACGCAAGTTTTAATACTTGCGAACAACAGATATTTATCCGTGCAGCGGACTTGGATAGCATTGTCTTTCCAATGAATTATGATAATCTTGAATTGCCAATGGTTGATTGCTCAGCAGCTTATCCAACAACGGATGTTACTGGTGTACCCACACTTTTTGGCGATTCTGTACAAGATATATGTAAAATAACGGTTGATTTCTCAGACCAAGTCTTGAGCATCTGCGATGGTACTTATAAAATATTGCGGACTTGGACAGCAGTGGATTGTTGCACAGGTGTCACGCGTACTGATATGCAACTTATCAAAGTTGGAGACGGCGACGGACCTACTGTAACTTGTCCTGCAGCAGCGACTATAGGAACTGAAGGTACGGATTGTTTTGCGACAGTTGTGCTTCCAACTTTAGTTGTTTCTGACAATTGCTCTGGGACTATTGATGTGAAAATATTCTCCTCATTTGGGACTTTTACGACCAATGGTGCGACAGTGAATGAGGTTCCTGAAGGGACTCATACTTTCAATTATCGCTTTACTGATGCCTGCGGCAATGAGACTTATTGTCCATATGAAGTAACAGTAGAAGACAATAGTGGACCGACAATGGTCTGCGAACAATTTATAGATGTGAGTATTGGAACTTCAGGGGAAGGCGATGTTTTTGCTGTAGATTTAGATGAAGGAAGTTCTGATAATTGCTGCCCAGATTTAACTTTTGAAGTTAAGCGAGAAGGGGAAGCGGATACTGCATATGACGCAACGGAAACTTTTGTTTGTGCTGATATTGGTATTCAAACTGTTGTTTTGCGTGCAACGGACTGCAATGGACTCTCTAATACTTGTATGATACAAGTGGAGGTTGAAGACAAAACAACTCCTTTAATTATGTGCCCAGCGAACACAACATTAGAATGTACAGAATATCCAGCCAATACAGCAGTGGCAGGAACTCCCACGACTTTTGATAACTGTGGTATTGCTAGTATGACTTTTGAAGATGTTGCTAGTTTGGATGCTTGTGATATCGGAACGGTAACGCGGACATTTACCATATTTGATGCAGGAGGATTGAGTGTCAGTTGTAGCCAAACGATTACTTACGAAGACAACACGCCGATAGTTATTACTTTTCCAGAGGACATCACTATCAATAGTTGTACAGCAATGGCTGATACAGATGTGACAGGTGAACCGATGATAATTTCTGATTGTGAGATGACTGCTTATAGTATCCAAAATGATACGTTTATCTTAGAAAGCGGTTGTGGATTTAAGATTTTACGGACACATAAAATTCTAGAGACGTGTAGTGGCGTAGAATATTCTGATGTTCAAGAAATTAAAGTAGCAGATAATGAAGCGCCTACTTTCTTAGAGGCGGCAGGTGCTCTAGATGTTACTTTCTCATGTGACGAACCCGTTGTCGTACCCGCACCACCAACGACTGTAGATGCCTGTGGTAGTGCTGTGTTGACTCTTTTTAGTGATGTAACAGTCGATGATGGTTGTGCGAATAGTTCTACTCGTACTATTACTTATCAAGGAGAAGACCCTTGTGGAAATACAGCTTTATATGATGTAAATATCACAGTTGCAGATACGCAAGCACCGTCAATTTCTTGTCCTTCGAGCATTTTTACTTTTGAATTAGGAGATTGTAATCGTGCGATAGTCCTTCCAAATGCTGTTGCAAATGATAACTGCTCTGCAAATATTACTATTACAAACAATTCTCCTTTTGCTGATGTGCCAAATGAGAATGCCTCAGGAACCTACGATATAGGAGTAACTTTAATCACATTTACAGCTACGGATGACTGCGGTAACGCCGCTAATTGCCAAACTGAAATTACTGTAAATGATGTTGGAGGTCCTAACATGCAGTGTAACTCTCCATTGATTGTCTATCTTACTTTAGATACTTTTGCTGTCTTAGTAGTTGACAGTATAGACAATGGAAGTTTTGATAACTGTAGCAATCCAATTGCTCTGACTATAGACCTCGATACTGTTGATTGTGCGGATATTATTCAGACGTCTACTTTAGTGACTTTGACAGGCTTGGATAGTGAAGGGAATACGAACAGTTGCACAAGCAATATTTTTGTTTTGGATTCTTTAAACGTTTGTGAAAATGAGCGTCCAGCATTGACGGCAGGAACTATACGCAGGACGAATGGCGAACCATTGGAAGAAATCATAGTGAATATGCAAAATCCCACAGATGCTGCTTTTTGTATGACATCGGAGAGTGGTTTGTATCATTTTTATCATGATTTTGAAGAAAACCCGTGTCAGATTACACCGTATGTAGAAGATGAACCCGCGTCTGGTGTGACGTCTTGGGATTTGATAATGATGCGAAGACATATTTTGCAGGTTGAGCTTTTCTCTTCTCCTTACCAATATATCGCCGCGGATGTGAATGATTCTGGTTCGATTACAATGTCTGATGTCGTAGAAGCTAAGCGGGTGATTTTAGGACTTCAAGCAGAATTTAATAATACGTCTTCTTGGCGTTTTATTCCTGCAAATCATGTCTTTGAAAATGAAGATAATCCACTAGAAGGAGAGATTCCCGTCGAGTATTTAATGACAAATCCTGTGTGGGAAGAGATTGATTTGGACTTCATCGGGATAAAAATAGGAGATGTGAGTGGGACGTAGTCCTCAAGTCATCTTTCTTAGATTTAAATAAAAATCGCTCTCAATAAGTAATTATTGAGAGCGATTTTTATTTATAGCGAATTGAGAGAAGACATACTTTCCTCTATTTCTTTACCCGTTGCCGTTTCATTTATTTTACAAGCCCCAATTCCTGTCAGCAAAGTAAAATTAATCGTCGAACCTTCATTTTTCTTATCCTTAGACATCAAGCGAAGTAATTCAGGATAGTCTTTTTCTGAAACTTTGCGTGGCTGATAAATGCGCGTGATAAATGCTTTTATCTCTTCAAATTCCTCTCTTGTTAATCCTGTTTTCTTATAAGACAAATAAGATTCACAAATCATTCCTGCGGCAATTGCTTCGCCGTGCAACAATGGATTATCTGTCTCTAAAGCCATACTTTCTAAGGCATGACCGATTGTATGTCCAAAATTCAAAGCTTTTCGGATACCTTTTTCAAACGGGTCTTCTTCTACAATTGCTTGTTTAATTTTTAGAGAAGGCACTAGATAATCCGTCCACACTACTTTTGATAAATCATTAATCTTCAATAGTTTTTCCCATTGACTCTTATCTGCAATCAAAGAATGTTTGATAATTTCACCAAAACCACTACGGATTTCTCTTTGAGATAAAGTCGTCAAGAATTGTGGGTCAACTAAGACTGTTTGTGGATTATTGAAAACACCAACACTATTTTTGATGTGATTAAAATCAATACCTAATTTTCCTCCAATAGATGCATCGACTTGAGATAAAAGTGTTGTAGGCATTTGCAAAAAATCCATTCCTCGTTTGAAAGTACTTGCGCAAAAACCGCCCATATCTCCAATCACACCACCGCCCAGGTTAATCGTTAAGGAACTTCTATCCGCATTATTTCGCATCATCTCTGTCCAAATCTGTGTACAAGTTTGGATATTTTTATTCAACTCTCCTGAAGGAATTTCAATAATAAAATGGGGAAAATCTGCTAATACTTCTGCGACGAGCGGTAAGCAATGCGTACGCGTATTTTCATCAACCAAAACGACAATTTTTGTGTATTGTCGCTCCGTTAGAATATTACGTAGCGGCTGGCGGAAGTCGCCAACGTGAATTTTGTAATCTTGTAGAGCTATAGTTTGCATAGGCTGCAAAAGTCGTGTATTCGAGAGGAATAAGTCAATTTTATGGAAGAGAATTATTAAAATTTTTCTGTCCTAACTACGTTTGTCAAAATAAAAAAGCCGAGTGTCATCGCAATCGCGAACACTCGGCTTTTCTATTTTGTATTGAAATTATTATTATTTATTCCCAGACTTAACTGACAAGCTAACAGGCAAACAAATCGTCCGTCCTTGACAATCAGCGCTACAAACAGGAACAGGAATAACATAATCTACAACGGTACATCCCGTTTCATCAGAAGTGACTGTAATCGTGACTGGCTCATCATTTGGTACAGAATAAATACCACCGATACTATGTCCAGGACCAAAATCTAAGTTTGAAGCAGTAATATCACCCGTTATAGAATAAGTATTACCAAGGCTAGTACCCGTTGGTTGTATCAGAATTGTATAAGTATCATCTTCAATTAAGTAAGGACTTCCGTCATCATTACAAATTGTTTCTATGCCTAAATCTGTAATCTCACAAGGCGCCACCGTAAACGTCGCAGGGTCAGAGTCATCTTCATCATTGTTCGTATTGTCGACATCATTATCTTCTACTGTTCCCTCGTTTCCTGGGATATTATCAGCTACACTATCATAATCAATGAAAGGGTCACCATTTGCATAGCGTATATCTGATATTTCAGCAGTATTGGTTACATCCGTATCCAAATTAGCTAATGATGTCTCTAGAGTGATATCAACAGTTGTACTTGCTCCTGCTGCTAAAAATGCTATATCATAGGTTGCCGATAAAGCATCAACTGAATTCCAGTCTGCATCAGCAAGAGTTGTTCCGCTTGGGATATAATCTGTGATGACGATATCATAAGCATCTGCAGCACCTTGATTAATGACCGTTATTGTAAATGTAACTTCATCTCTGACATCAACAGTACTAGCTTGTCCGCTTTTTAGTGTTTTGCGCAAAGCCAAATCAGGATACTCTAAGGCGATACCTACTTTATTTGGTTCTTGTGCGGGTACTTCATTTGCATCACGAGCTAAGGAATTCCATGCAATACTTCCTGAAGGCGCAACATCTCCGGAAGGCGCAGTCATATCCATGAAAATATTGATGCTGTCATTTGCTACTAATGTGTTCGCTAGTTCAAATTTTACAGCTTTTACCAAACTTAAATCTGCTGGTGGAGTCGTCGTCCAATCATCGACACAAGAACCACTATTATCAACAATTGGATTAATCTCATCACGACAAGGGTCAGTGCTCTCACTGTAAAAAACAGTCACTCCCGAACCTACTGGAGGTGTTATCGGAGCGGATAAAAAGGGTACCCATTCTGTCAATCTTGGTGAATTATTTAATTGTACACCTACATCTCCTTCGTAAGGAAAGATGTCGATGACTACGACGTCTGTCATGTCAACGTTTCCTGGATTGAAGATATTAAATTTCCAAGTTAGACCGTCACCAGGATTAGTAGAACCAATATCAGGAAGCTCTAAAAATTGAGCGTCATTTGCCCCTTGAACAAATTTTGTGATATTCAAACTGGCTGTTTCTTGTATCTCGATACTTACATCCAAGTTAGATTTACAAATAGTTTCGGTACGGTCACCGTCTCCATCAAAATCATTAACGTCTACTACGAAACTACCACAATCATAACTCTGTCCGTCAGTTTTCATGTAAACACTGTTTTGAGGAAAGCCTTCTTCACCTGCTTTGATACGTGCCCCAAAACGATAAACTGCTTCTTTGTCAATTGGAAATTCTCCTGTAAAATCCCAGCGCAGTAACTGTCGCCCTGTACCATCAAAATCATCTGTAACTGTAAACGTAGGATTTCCGCCAGTAGCATCTAAAGTCAAACCTGTCGTATTATCAAATAAAACTAAAGAGCCCTCTACAAATTCTAATTGACTTGGCAATAAATCAAAACCTGAAGGATTTTGCAGCTCTATATTTGCCGTTGCATCATTTCCAAAACTTACTTCATATTCTACAATGTCTTCAGCTAGACCCAGTTCTACAACATCTGTACCTGTAGGTGCATAAGGACCTGCTGAAACTACTCCTTTTTCAGGCTTGAGTACAGGTGTCTCATCTCTAACGGTAATACTTATTTCCTTACAACACATTTCGTTTACACCTGTAATTAGAGTTCCTGAATTTGAATTGGTATTAAAAAAATCATTTATTCCTGTCGTTGACGTTTGCCCACATTCCTCTTCATCACAAATGAAATCACTGCTCGCGGAACTTGTACAAAAATCATTAGTGATAATTGTGCCAGCAGGTACATTATTAATTGTTGCATCAAATTCAAGTTCGATGTATTCACCTGGCAATAAATCTCCATTAACAGACCAACGTAGTAATTTTCTACCACTACTATTAAAGTCATCAATTTCTTCAAAAGTAAGATTTGTACCCATTTCATCTAAAGTCAAGGAAGATGTATTTGATAGAATACTCCAACTATTTGCTATATAGGTTACATCTGCTGGTAGAAGGTCAGAACCAATTGGATTGATTAAATTTTCAAAAGCAGTTGCGCCTGAATTTGCAGAAGAGACTTCGTCTGAGCCATCATTTTCAATGCGGACAGTATAAGTAATTCTAGAACCCTGAAAATATGGATTTCCTGTCGTTATTTCTCCTGCTGGTTGGTCCACATAATTGATACGAACGCTTTTTTGTGGGTCAAGTCGTGCGACTCTTTCTGTAAAACACATATCATCAAAGGACCGTAAGGTATCAACTGGCATACCGTCTTGGGTACGAATTCCAGTTACTTTAGCAGTATTTCTGTATGGTGTATAGAGGCTTACCGGATTTCCTGCATTATCTGTTGCAGTCATAGTCATAGAATCATAATCGTAAGCTGGAGTAACCAATAATTTTATATTTCCTTCTCCAAAACCTGCAGGAACCAAACCGAAATTTACAATAACTTCACTCACATAATCTCCTGCCACATATCCTGGAATAGTCGCTACATCAAAAGCGGCTAACATTGTTGGGTCTTGTCCTGTTTGCCATAAAATAGGTGTTGGACTGCTATTTAAGTGAGCAAAAATATCGTAGGTCTCCAAGCTTGAATTAAAAGGAGAAATTTGTAAAGAAGTCAAGTCGTATTGGTCAGGGATAGAGTCTGAAACCTTAAATTCATCAACAGCAACAGTACTACCATTTTCGACTGAAATAGTGAAATTATTAATTTCCATTAAGGGTAAAGTACCATCATCTTCAGCCATTTTTCCAATACCTGTCATAAAAACGGGTGGTGAAAGTGGTGTGTTCTCAGAGGCAGAATAGCTAACTGGTGCTTCGCCTGTTGGTGTGGCATCAATGTTAATTTGATTGTTCTTAGGGATAGTCGTCGCTAGTCCTGTATTGTTATCTACCATGTCAGATGAAGGGTAGGTTACAATAACTTCCACAGTTTTACAACCGTCAGTCACTAGCAATTCAGGATAAGTCCAAGTAACGATACCTGGGTCACCTCCGTCGTGAACACCACCGTCAGTAGCACTTACAAAGTCTGCTCCAGCAGGCAAAATGTCTGTAAAAGTTACATTGTTCAGATTTAAGTTACCAATTTCTGTATCGCGACACATGTCAATTTGGTAAGTAACTTCTTGGTCTTGATATATTGGTCCAGAAGTAATTTGTTTGGAAACTGTCCATTGCGGTGATGCTGTTACTTCAATATCAGCAGTAGCAGGTGCATCATTTCCATCACTGAGTAAAATTGCTGAATTACTTATCACTGTTTGATTAGGGATAGAACCCGCATCAATTGTTACATCAAAGGTAATAACAGCACTGGCTCCAGCAGGTAGACCGTTTTCGGGTAAAGTCGTGAAGTCCCATGTTATTTTTCGTGTCGCAGCATCGTAAGTAGGAACTATGGCTACAGGTCCGCTTGCTGAGTTGATGATGACAGGTGGTAGTGCAACAGGACTAGTACCTTCAGGTAATACATCTTCTAATATTGCACCTTCACAGTCTCCTATCAAACTGGAACAACCAATTTCTAGGGTATACTGTACTTGTGTACCAGACTCTGCAGTAGGGGCGCTTGTACTTTTGCAAGTTGAACTGTTTGTGCTTGGGAAGAGTGTAGAGTGAAAAAGAAAAATAAGGAGAGTATTGCCTGATAGGCAAGCATCTTTATTTTTTGAAATGATACTCTAGGGCATGTATAGGTCATAATCTTTTTACTTTGTAGTATTAAGAAGTCTTAATTAGACTCTTCTTGTTAGTCTAATAGATGATGTTTTAGATGTTAAAAATAAGCACGAAGTTATTTAGCTATGCAATGAATTTGAATTGTAAATATTTTTTTGAGAAAAATATTCGTTCTCCGTCAAATCGTGTGACAGGAAAAAAATGAAAAGCTAAAATCAAATAAATACTTAGTTTTTTATTTTTTTCATGTCACATTCACACGATTTGACGGAGAACCAAAATATTTACTGTTGTAAGCCAATGAGTCAAAATGCTTTTGGATAAACATTTTAGGACGAGTATATCTATTTATAGTTTAGATATTTGCTAAAATCATGCCCAGTAAGATTTTTCTATGTCACAATAATTGAATTTTACACAGAAAAAATACCTGTTAACCATTGTTTCTTTTCTAAATACATAAAAAAGGATTTAAGATTTGTAAATTTGTGTTTTGAATATTAAGAATTTATATAAAGATTTTAGAAACATTTAAAAATATTCTTTTTTGCACAAATTTACTTTTCAATTAACTACGCATTCTGACGATGAACGTCCTGTTTATCTTGCTGGCAATTTTAACGATTGGGCAGTTCAAGATGAAAACACACGTATGACTTCACTTGGTCATGGGCGCTACAGTTTGGATGTATTCAAGCATATTAATTTTCCTGTGGAGTATAAATATACACGTGGAGGATGGGACCAAGTCGAAATGGATGAATATGGTAACTCTAGAGATAATCACGTAGTAGAAAGACCTACTGATGTGATAAGAGACAAAGTACATTTTTGGCAATTAAATGGTCAAGTTAATTATCCGCCTTACTTACCTAAAATTAAGGTTATTTCGGATGAATTTGAAATTCCTCAACTTATCAAGACGCGTCGTATTGCCGCTTTGTTGCCTCATAATTATTATGAGACGGATAAGCAATATCCTGTTTTGTATCTTCAAGACGGTCAAAATCTTTTTGATGACCATGCTCCTTTTGGAAGTTGGGAAGTAGATAAAAAATTGGCTTTATTGCAACGGAGAGGGCTAGGTGATATAATTGTTATAGCTATTGACCATGCTGAAGAGGAACGTATAAAGGAATATAATCCTACGGGTCACGCAAAATTAGGTAAAGGGCAAGGGCGAGAATATGTACGTTTTTTAGCCGAAACACTAAAACCTTATGTAGATAAACAGTTTCGTACGAAACCTGACAGACTAAATACAGGAATAGGAGGGAGTAGTATGGGAGGACTCATAAGTATCTGGGCAGGATTTATGTATCCTGAAAAATTTAGTAAACTAATGATTTTTTCTCCTGCTCTGTGGGTCAATCCTAATATCCATTTTCATGCGATGCGCTTTACAATGACCTTAAATTCGAGAGTGTATGTATATGCAGGAGGCGCGGAGAGTAAAAATATGTTGCCGAATGTAGAGCGGTTCAGAGAAGCCCTATTGTCGCAAGAATTGACGGAACCAGATTTAGATATCGAATTGTCGATAGACCCAGATGGACAACACACCGAAAGTCGCTGGGGATTAGAATTTCCTAAAGCGATAGAGTGGTTGTATTTTAATAAATAAGTAGAAATGAAGAAAGAGGAGTCAGGTTTATATCTGACTCCTCTTTCTTTTTAGATTGTAAATTTCACGTATTTGATTAAACGCCCGATAGCTAAGTGCTTTTCCTCATAATAGGTATGAATATCTAATTCGGAAATAGGCAAAGGCTTTGCGTAGATGTCATCATCATGATAGAGAATTGTACAGCCTTCTTCTTTTTCTAAAGTTTCTACTGTGTATTCATAAAGTGTCGGGTCATCCGTTTTTAGATGAATAATTCCTCCAGGCTTTAGTATTTTTCGATACTCTTTTATGAACTGAGGCGAAGTTAGACGACGATTAGCTTTCCCTTCCTTTAAGAATGGGTCAGGAAACGTAATCCAAATTTCATCAACTTCTCCTTCTTCAAAAAATAAAGCTATCTGTTCAATACGAGTACGTAGAAAAGCAGCATTAGATAAATCCTCTGCCAAGGCGACTTTTGAACCCTTCCATATACGTGCTCCCTTCACATCTACACCAATAAAATTACGATTAGTGTAACGTCTTGACAATTCCACCGTATACTCACCTCCTCCACAGGCTAATTCTAAGGTTAGTGGATTTTCGTTTTTGAAATGTTCTGTACACCATTTGCCTTTTAAGTCTACGACTGCACCATAGAGTCCGAGTAACTCAGGTTTCGCAGTATTAGGATTTTCATAGACATTTGGAAATGACTGAATTTCTGCAAACTTTAATAATTTATTTCTTTTACTCATCGCACTGGCTTATTAAAAAATAAAGAATAGAGACTTAAATTTATATGCTCTATTCAACAAGAGCACAAAAGTAGTTGATTTGTCTTATCGTAATGCGAGAAACAGAGTAATTATTTGAAAAATATAACCCAAAACAGATGATATTCTATATATATGGTACTCTTATCTGTAATAATTTAAGTAATAAGTTTGTTTTTTCAAGATATTCACTAATTTTGCATTATATAGTTCATTACTATAGAGAGACTTATGCGCTCTCCATTTTTTAACACAAGAATGAACTTTCATCCGCTTGTTACCTGGAGTTTCTTACAAGGAAATTGTTTTTACTTGATACACTAAATCCTTTGAACAAAAAGAAAATATTTAACGACCCTGTTTACGGTTTTGTCAATGTTCCCTATAACATTTTGTTTGACATCATTGAGCACCCGTATTTTCAAAGACTACGTAGAATAAAGCAGGTTAGTTTAACGCATTACGTTTATCCAGGAGCTTTACACACTCGATTTCATCATGCTTTAGGAGCTATGCATTTGATGCAACAGGCATTAGACGTTTTGAGCGCTAAGAAAGTGAAAATTACGAAAGAGGAGCGAAAAGCTGCTTTAATCGCTATACTACTACATGATATTGGTCACGGACCCTTTAGTCATACTCTAGAGCACACATTGATGAATGTGCACCATGAGACGCTGTCAACTTTTTTTATGAAAAAGTTGAATGAAGAGTTTAATGGTGCTTTAGATTTGGCGATTGAAATATTTGAAAATAGATATAAGAAAAAGTTTTTGTATCAATTAGTGTCAGGACAACTGGATATGGATCGAATGGATTATCTTAATAGAGATAGTTTTTTTACGGGAGTATCAGAAGGAGTAATCGGGCATGACCGTATTATAAAAATGCTCAGTGTACGTCAGAATGAATTGGTGGTGGAAGAGAAAGGAATTTACTCTTTAGAGAAGTTTCTTATGGCACGACGTTTAATGTATTGGCAAGTTTATTTACACAAAACAGTACTGTGTGCAGAGCAAATGTTGATAATAACGATGAAAAGAGCCAAAGATTTAGCTAATCAGGGCGAAAAATTTCATTGTTCGGAACATTTAAATTTCTTTTTTGAAAATAATATAGACGAGGAAAATATTGTCGGAAGAGAAGATGAACTATTACATCATTTCTCGCTTATAGACGATGTTGATATCACGTTTGCATTAAAATCTTTTGTTAATCATAAAGATAAAGTTCTTTCGTTTTTAGCAAAAAGTCTGATAAATCGACGTTTATTCAAAATTTCTCTCCAAAATAAGCCATTCAAGAGTGACTTTTTACGAGAAGTGCGTCATAAGACGGCTACACAAATAGGTCTGGGTAAAAAGTATATGAAGTATTTTGTTTTGACTGGAGAGGAAACAAATCACGAATACAACACATCTAAGAATGAAATTAAGATTTTATTTAAAGATGGAACCGTCAAACCCATGTCAGAAAGTACTGACTACGGACTACAATCAAAAATGATAACTAAGTATTATTTATGCTATCCCAAAAATATATCATAAATTTACGCTCGGTTTTTAAAAGTGAAGACTTTTGAAGACAATATAAAAATTAACTTAATTTCAATGTAGAGGAAAGAATCGGAGTATCAAAACTCAATGGAAAACCTGCAAATGAAAATCTTTTGTTTGTTGCATTTGAATTTATACAATCTGGTTATTCTCTATTTTCACTAATCTTTTTCAAAATCACGTTTTTGGATTATGGGAAAATTCAATTTTATTCCGGCATTAGTATTATTGTTCGTAGCGTCATTCGCTAACGCACAAAGCAATGCCCCTGGAGATGTACCGCCGAATGCTGAGCCTGGTAAGTGCTATGCTAAATGTTTGATTGCTGATGAGTACGAAACTCAGACAGAGCAAATCGAAACTAAAGCTGCCGCTACTCGCACAGAAATCATTCCTGCTGCGTACGAAACTGTGACTGAGCAAGCATTAAAATCTGCTGAGTCTAAACGTTTAATCAGTGTACCTGCTGAATACGAAACAGTAACTGAACAAGTAATGGTTAAGCCTGAGTCTAAAAGACTTATCGCTGTACCTGCTACTTACGAAACAGTAACTGAACAAGTATTGGTAAAAGCTGAGTCTAAGCGTATTATTACTATTCCTGCTGAGTACGAAACAGTAACGGAGCAAGTTTTAGCAAAAGCTGAATCTAAGCGCGTTATTACTATTCCTGCTGAGTATGAAACAGTAACAGAGCAAGTTTTAGCGAAAGCTGAATCTAAGCGTATCATTACTGTACCGGCTGAGTACGAAACAGTAACTGAAACTTACGAAATGGAAGCTGCTTCGACTCGTATCGAAAACATGACTCCTAAGTATGAAACAGTAACTGATAAAGTAGAAACTTCTCCAGCTTCAACGAAGTGGGTTAAGAAAAAAGCTGACCGTACTTGTTTGTCTGCTGACCCTAACGACTGTTTGGTTTGGTGTTTGGTAGAAGTACCTGCACAATACAAAACTGTATCTAAGCGTGTAAACGTTGGATGTGACGGTTCTGGTGTTGCTGACTCTGGTTGTGTGAAAGAAGTTACTGTTCCTGCTAAAATGGGAACGCGTACTTCTCGCGTAGTTAGAACTCCGGCGACAAGCCGTGAGGAGTCAATTCCTGCTGAGTACAAAACAATCACTAAGCGTGTTGTTAAGTCTCCAGCTACTTTCAGAGAGGAGTCAATTCCTGCTGAGTACAAAACTGTAACTAAGCGTGTTGTTAAGACACCTGCTACTACTCGTGAGGAAGTAATTCCTGCTGAGTACACTACAGTTTCTAAAAAAGTTGTTAAGACACCAGCTACTACTCGTGAGGAGTCAATTCCTGCTGAGTACACTACAGTAACTAAGCGCGTTGTGAAAACAGCTGCTTCTGTACGTGAGGAGTCAATTCCTGCTGAGTACGCAACAGTTTCTAAAAAAGTAGTTAAATCTCCTGCTCAAACACGTACTATCAACGTACCTGCTGAGTATGCTTCTGTTACTAAGCGTAACTTAGTAAAGAAAGGTGGTTTCACTGAATGGAGAGAAGTATTGTGTGGTAACAAAGTAGACGGTTACACAATTCGTCAAATCCAGAATGCTTTAAGCAACGCTGGTTACGATCCAGGACCAGTTGATAACGTATTGGGTGCACGTACACGTGCTGCCTTGACTAAGTACCAAAAAGACAATGGTCTTCCAGTTGGTAGCTTAGACTTGAAAACGTTACAAGCATTAGGTGTTCAGTACTAAGAACTGAATAGTCGTCGATTGATTGTTGGTCGTAAGACTTAACATGAACGATTTCTAAAAATAAAAATCCCTGTACTCTCGCGAGTGCAGGGATTTTTTACTTTAAAGTCAAAAGTCTATTCAATTTCCACTTCTGTTTCCAACCATTTTTCCAATTTCTCTTCTACAGCCTCTTTATTCTTTTTAGTCATATTCTTGATACGCGCATTTCCATGGTGTTTATCTTCCATGATAACCCAAAGAGAATTTGTTTTCTTAGAAGGAGGAACACCCGTTGCCGACCAAGTATCATTCTTTCCATAGATATAAATGAAATTATTACCGTTTGTCTTTAGCCATTTAGCTGTCTTTGCTGGTAATTCGCCATTGAAACCTGGGTTTTCTTTGTTCGGCATAAATATCGCACTTGGATTTTTGTCTACTGGTAAAGCCTTTAAATAGTCCTTAAAAGGAGTAATTTCATAGCTGTAGTAGCCCATTTGTGTACCTGCTTGATAATAATGTGAACCAAAATAGGCGACATCTCTATCTGAGAAAAATGCGATACCTGATACATCCATAAAGTGTTCTAAAACGGTTTCAAAATCTGCATTTGCAGGTGGAATTGTTGCACAATCACTGCCCCATTGATAGAAAGAAAAAGAATACTCCAATACTGCATATTCAAAAGCTTGAGCTAAATTTAAGTAGTTAAAGTCTAAATTTGCTCCTTTTGCATACCATTTCAAAAGAGGAAGGGCTTTTGCACTGTCTTTTAATAAAGTTGTTTGAACGCGTTCAATAGCTTCGCGACATTCTTTGTTTCCTGCTTTATTTAACCAATCATAAATACGCGTGTCTTCTAGTGCGAGATTAAGCGGTGCTACATAAGGTACCGAAACATCAACATCGTCAGGGTATAGGTAACGATAAAATATTGTTGTTTGTCCTCCTTTAGATATACCCGTACTCAACCATTTACCTTGATATATTTTCTTGAATATTTGATTGATGTGGTGCAAGTCAGCCGTTGCTTGCTCTAGGTTTAGATATTGATAATCTGGATTTTCTGGAATACTTTCGCCAAAAAAACGATGTTCGATGTCAATCTGATTTCCGTCTACATAATTTGTTAACTCATATAGTCGATTTTTACCACGATTATATCCTTCTGTTGCCATCACCATTGGACGGTCAAAACCTTTGTGTGATAAAAATGCACGCTGGTAAAAATATCCTTTGCTTGGATTTGTATGGTCGATAGGCTGTTTGATGCGTAATTCATAAGCTGCATTGTAGCCTTTTGGTGTTTCAATCTCTGAGAATATGACATCTGGAAGCTCGAATAATTTGAAATTTAGGCTTTCCTGAGCTTGTGTGGAAAGTGTAAATAGGAAGGCTAAAAAGAAAAAGGACTGTTTCATTTATTTGTAATTTTAGTTTAAATTTGAACGGTTAAGGACGGTTGAGTTGTTTGTACATAAACAACTCAAACATCTAAAACAGATGCCACGAAAATACAAGAATTAGCCTAAGAACTTTAAAGCGAGCACAAAAGACATACACCTTTTTCCTTTTTTTGACGTTTTAAAGATGAAAGTTGTTATAAAAACTCGTTTGATGAAGCAAAAAATACTTTTCCTCCTCGGATTTTCATTTTGTTTTTTTGTTCCTACTTTTGGTCAGAGGACTTCAAAAGTAGGAACAAACTTAGTGGCTAATCCTAGTTTTGAGGATTTTTCGGCTACTCCGATTGGTTGGTTTAAAAAAGGGGAGCACTATACACGCGTTATGAAGTACTGGGAATCTCCAACTTCAGCTTCTCCCGATATTTTTGGACCAAAGGTTCGTGTACCTAATTATTGGGCAGAGAAAGGATTCGGTAAACAACCGCCGCACTCGGGTTGGGCTATGACTGGCATGACGACTTATGGTTGTGAAGGGAAAAGTACACATTGCCGAGAATATGTTTCTATTCAGTTAAATGAACCCTTGATTATAGGGCAGATTTATTATGTAGAGATGTATGTGAGTCATCTTGAGGGCTCGATGTCTTCAAATAATTTGGGAATGTATTTCTCTGAAGAGAAAATTAATCTAATTACAGATGAGTTGATTGAAGCAACACCGCAATTTGAAGTCAAGGACCTTTTGAAGATTGAAAATAATAGATGGCAGAAGATTGGAGGGCAATTTACCGCAAAAACTGAGGCCGAATATCTAGTTATTGGGAATTTTAATGCGGATGAAAATACAGAGTCTTTATCCGTTGAAAATGGTACTATTCCTTATGCCTATTATTATATTGACGATATAGAGGTGAAGAAATTGCCGCCTTATTTACCTGCTCCAGTCAAAAAAGATGACCTTTCCTTAGTTGAATTAGAAGAAGGCAAAACTATTCAACTAAAAGATATTTATTTTGACTTTGATTCATGGGAATTACATCCGCGCTCTTTTGTTGAATTGCGTAAATTATTGAAAATCCTAGAGCAAAATCCAGCAATGACTATCGAAATCATTGGGCATACAGACAGTATAGGCGAGGATGATTACAACAAGTATTTGTCTCGAAAACGAGCAAAATCAGTAGTAACTTATCTGATAGAAAATTCAATTAAGATTCAACGATTAAACTATAAAGGAGAAGGAGAAGAGATACCCGTTGCAACTAATAAAACGCAGGAAGGTCGATTTTTAAATAGGAGAGTTGAGTTTAGAATTGTAAAAAAGTAAGACGAATTAAACCTTTCATATTTAGCTTAGTCAAAAGAGTAAATACGAAATCGGATGAATTCAGTTTCAATTGGTACGATATTAAAAAGGGAGGTACAAAATCCTGGAAAAACTAACTCAACACCAAGTTTGACGGAAGAAAATATCGCAAGTGATGCACACATATTAGCTTTATTAAAGGAACATGGTAGTTATGACCAAGGTTTTCGTCTATTGGTTAAACAATATCGGGAGCGTTTATACTATCATGTGCGTAGAATGCTTGGCAATCACGAAGATGCAGATGACGTTTTACAAAATTGCTTTGTTAAAGTCTATCGCAACATTAATCGTTTTCAGCAAAATTCTAAATTATATACTTGGCTTTATCGTATCGCTACAAACGAGGCTTTGACCTTTTTAGAAAAGCGAAATCGAATCTCAACAGCATCTTTAGATAATGAAGATACAAACTGGAATAATAGGCTAGAGGCAGATCATTTTGTTAATGAAGATAAGGTTGTTAGAATTTTAGAAAAAGCGATAGAGACTCTGCCGAATAAACAAAAGGCAGTTTTTAATTTACGCTATTATGATGAGATGAGCTATGCTGATATGTCCGAAACATTAGAAACTTCACAAGGTGCACTAAAAGCTTCTTATCATCATGCAGTGAAAAAAATAGAAGCTTACGTGCGAGAAAATGCAGAAAAATAATGGACAAAGACAAAAATATACATAAAGAACTCGAAGAAATATCCCCTTTCTTAGCTAAAATGAAAGGAAAAAAAGAAGAAATTGAAACACCAGAAAACTATTTTCATTATCTTGAAAATAGTGTAATGCAGCAGGTTCAGTTAGAGCAAAATCCCGTATTGCAGAAGAAGGAAATACGAACGATTTCTTTTTGGAGTCGGTTCTTTTCGTTAAGAGTGATTACAGGCTTAGCTAGTGTTATCTTGTTAATCGTTGTGGGCATTTATTTCAATCAGACGGCAATAGATACATCAGGGGACTCTTTACAATTTGCAGATTTAACGGATGCAGAGATTTTAAATTACTTGACAGATAATGTTGAGACCTTAGATATTTATTCTCTTAGTGACCTTGATGTTGATGACTCTATTTTAGATGTGATTGATTTGGAAGAAGGAGAGGGCGATTATCTCTTTGAAGAAAGCTCTATGGATATTTTTAGCGACGAAATATTTTAAAAAAAATAATTTTATAGATGAAAAATTTACTTTCTATACTTTTTGTATTCTTCTTTTTTGTTGGATTAATCAATGCACAAGAAAATAGGCAAGGTAGAAATGCAAGAATAGAGGCTATGCGTGCGACTTACATCACGGAAAAATTGGAACTGACCGTCGACGAAGCACAGGTTTTTTGGCCAATTTTTAATGAGTATGAAGCAAAACGTAAGAAAATTCAAAAGTCTGTCGACCGTAAAAAGGATATAGAAGCAATGACAGATATAGAAGCGGAAGCTTTTTTGACACAATCTTTTGTGAAAGACCAGCAAATGTTAGACCTTAAACGTACTTATTTTGAGAGATTTAAGACGGTTATTCCTATTAAAAAAATTGCAAAATTGCCACGAATAGAGAAAAGCTTTAGACAGGAATTACTTAAAAGAATGAGAGGTCGTCGAGAAGGAGAGGGGCAAGGAAGACCAAATAGGCAAGGAGGAAAAAGCTAGTAAATAAAAAGGGTTTCACTGAAATTAACAGTGAAACCCTTTTTATTTTGAGAACCTAATACTTACGGGATAGCTGTAATAGCTGCTGTAAGTAATTCGCCTTCATTCTTTGAAAAAGAGATAAGAAGGCAAATGATGAAAACTAGAAATGCAAGTTTTACATCTCCTGATTGCATGCGGGTGTTTAAAAAAGTCATAAGTAAGGCTGATTTTGTAGAAGTTATGGTGAAAGAGAGGTTATATTTAGTTACGAAATTAATAGGTTCTAGGTTTCTTAAATGTTCATAAATCCGTTATTTTTATATTAGCAGATTTTATTCCAAAAAATACAAAACATTATCTACACTAGAACGCAGTCAATATTTTAGACGAAAACTGTTGTTTTTGTCACAATATTTGTAATTTTTTTTATTTGTTGTTTTTAAATGTGTAGGTAAATATTACGATTAAGGAAAGGTCTTATTTATAAGACAGTAATGGTAATTATCTCTTCTCAATGCAAAGGTAAGGTAAAAATTAGGATAGAAGCAAGTAGTTAGCCAAAATTTAATATTGCGAGAGTTCTTTTAAATATGTGAGGAGAAAAGGAAAATGCAGAAAATTTATTAAAAAGAAAATAATATTTTTTTTTAATAAATTTTGCAAGTTAAAACTGTCAAATCATCAGGAAATCCAGTATTTCCTTTAAAATTATTTATTTCTTCCATTAGCTCAATATTAAACGCTTCTGCATTCAATTTATAGTGATCTAACATAAAACGATGCCCAAAAGTCTCATCTAAGAAGTCGCCTTCCTCGTTACGAACGTCTGTTAGCCCGTCAGTATAGGTAAGAATGAGGGCTTCATTAGTGATATGAACTTCACCAATTTCACAGGCAGGCATATCTTCAAAAGTTCCTAAGAATACAGAACCTTTATCCAACTGCTGGACTTTGCCATTCATGATTAGGAATGGAGGATTGTGTCCTGCGTTTATATAGCGTAATTTTTGAGTAATGAGATTATATTCAGCCACGAAGAAGGTAATAAATTTATCTCCTTTCGCAGTCCGTAATACGGCTTCATTTAGTGCTCTAACCAATACATCTAAATCAGAACCTTGACGGACCAAACTCTGGAAAGTTGCTTGAAAATTAGCCATTAAAAAAGCTGCAGCGACACCTTTACCAGATATGTCTCCGATACAAAAAGTAAAGCGTCCTACGCCTACTTCTACATAATCTAAGTAATCACCTCCGACACCCATTTTAGGCTGGTAGATGCTCGCTAATTCGTAGCCTTTTCCTTTGGGGAATATGGTCGGAATCATCGTGCGTTGCATCTCGCCCGCTAATTCAATCTCTCTCTTAATACTCTGCTGCTCTATTTGTTTTTTGAAAAGACGTTTGTTTTCAATGGCAACGGCAACGATGTTTGTAATCGCAGTGATGAATTGAATCTTGTTGTACAAGTCCTCATCTTCTCCAAATCCACCAAGAAAGACATAAGCCAAAGGTTCGTCTTTGTGCGCGACAGGAATGACTACTTCAAATTCTTTTATCAAAGGATTTTCGTCCGCGTCATTAATGTTTTCTAATTTTGTAATGCGAGAAAGGCGGTCTTGAATATCTGTTTTTAACAGTTCATTCTCTAGACCAAGAGAGGCAGAACAGCACCAAGAGTCGTCTGTCTGACGTAAGAATAGCGCCATTTTTTTGACACCCATTTCCCAACTAAGGAAAGACTCATACATCTCGAACAGACCCTTAGCATTGACGTTGTTGTTAATCGCTTGCGTAATATTGAGCAGACGATTGATTTGCAACTGCTTGAGGTGCAGTTGGCGTTCCAAGTTATCTACCGCGGAAAGTCCTGTTCGTATGTTTGTAAAATCTGACATATAATTAACTGAAGAATTTTTCTTCTGTGGTAAAGATAGTAAAACAGTTAATATATCTTAAAAGTCAGGGGCTTTTTCGGGATAATAGTGATTTTAGTTACTCTTCACAAAATTCATCAACTCTCCCTCACAAAACTTATTTCCCATTAACTGCAATCCAATCGGTAATCCCTCTGCCGTTTCTCCAACAGGAAAAGCAATAGCAGGAATCCCTGCCATATTAGCTTGTACCGTAAAGATATCCGCCAAATACATTGCGACGGGGTCTTTTGATTTCTCTCCAATTTTCCAAGCAGGGGTAGGGGCGACAGGCATTAAAATAAAGTCATAATCAGCAAAAATATCGAAAGTACGTTGCTGTATCAAACGACGAATTTTTTGAGCCTTGGTGTAGTAAGCATCGTAATAACCCGAACTCAGTACAAAAGTCCCTAACATAATCCGCTTCTTTACTTCACGTCCAAAACCTTCTGTTCGTGACTTCAAATAAACATCCTCGACGGTCTGTGCCTCCGCACTCCGGTGCCCAAAACGCACCCCGTCATAACGAGATAGATTAGACGAAGCTTCTGCCGTTGTCAATACGTAATAAGTAGGAATGATATAATCTAAATACTCAAAATCGACAGACTCAACAACATGTCCTGCTGCCCGATATTTTTCAATAGTATCTAACGTTGCTTGGCGAATAGCTGGGTCAATACTTGGATGATTGACCGCTGTATCAAAGTAAGCAATTTTTGCTTTTTTAGGATAAGAAATATTTTGGGAGTAAGCAGGCACTGGACGTGTACTACAAGTTGCATCAAATTCATCTGCCCCAGCCATAACTTCTAAGAATAAAGCCGCATCTTCTACACTGTGTGAAAGTGTCCCCAATTGGTCGAATGAAGAAGCGTAAGCAAGCAAACCATAGCGAGAAATGCGTCCATAAGTTGGCTTCATACCAATGACACCACAAAATGCCGCTGGCTGCCGTACAGACCCTCCTGTGTCCGTTCCTAAGGAAACCAAACAAGTGTCTGCCTGCACTGCTACTGCCGAACCTCCAGATGAACCACCAGGTACGCGTGTTGTGTCTGCTGCATTTAAAGTCGCTCCGTAATGCGGATTTTCAGTAGTTGAGCCCATTGCAAATTCATCACAATTCACACGTCCGATGATGATGACATCTTCATCTATACAGCGCTGTACTGCTGTTCCTGAAAAGAGAGATTTGAAACCAGTTAAGATTTTAGAGCCGCCTGTGACGCCATGATTTTCGTGACATAAGGCGTCTTTTAGACTGATAACTGCACCAAATAAACGACCAACGGTATCAGGGTTTGCTGCATATTTTGCGTCCAATTCTGCTGCTTTTTGCAAAGCTTCCTCTGCGTAAACTTCGATGTAAATATTGAGATTGCTACTTTCAGAAATACGCGAAAGGTAGTACTCTGTCAACGTGACAAGAGTTATTGAGCTTGATTTTAGTGCAGATTGAATTTCTTGAAGAGATGTATATTTCGGTATCATTCGAACAGCTTAGAATTTTTTATTGTATAGACTTGTTTGTAAATAAGGAATGCATATATGAAATTTAGATTTTTTCGATAGTTTTTTTAAGAAAAATAGCGGAACAAAGATATTTTCATATGTATGTTAGTCATTTGTAAACAAGTCTTATGTCGTTATTCTACGAGGAAACAAAAGTAAGGTTTTCAAAAACTACATAGGGCGACTAATCTCATGCTTTTACGAAAGCTACCACGCAATATGAAAAAGTGCATCTCCTTGGCTCACTACGGGCGAATTATTGTGTCCAATGATAAATCCTGTTTTATTTGCTAAAACCTCAGATTCTTCTTGACCGTACGGGTCATTGATAACACCTATTTTTTGTCCTTTCTCCACTTTGTGTCCTGAAGATACAATCCAACGAAAGATGCCTGCTCGTGGCGAACGTAACCATTTCGTCCCAATAAAACGTAAAGTGTTTTCAGCATCAGGAACAAAAGAGTTAGCCATTCCTTTTGCTTTTAAAACGCGCTTCATTCCTGCCAGGCCTTCCTCAATAGAAAATTGGTCTAAACGTAAGTTTTCGCCCCCTTCATAAACTAGAATAGGCTTACCTGCTTCGAGTGCATGATGCCGCATCGTGGACTTAAATGCTTTTTTCTCAATCAAACACAAACCACCAAACTGTTCTGCTAATTTCGTTGCCTCAGCATCTCCTTGTGAATAACGAATTTGTGGATAGTTATAATGACTCTGACCACCAGTATGAAAGTCAAGACCAAAATCTATTAAAGGAAGAATTTGTTGTGACATCACATAGGCTACACGCGAAGCTAGAGAGCCTGTAGAAAAACCTGGGAAACTTCTATTGACATCCTTACCATCTGGGACATCACGCGAAAAATTGATGAAGCCATAAACATTCAGTAATGGTACTGCAATGACACTACCACAATTTAAATTCTTAAAAAGCCCATTGGCAATGGAGCGACGTACGATTTCCACCCCATTAATTTCATCACCATGAACACCTCCAGACACCAGCATCGTTGGACCTGGTTTTTTACTCCGCCACACAAATACTTTAATATTTATAGGAGTTCCAGACGGAAGCCTACTGACTTGGATGTCGACTTTCTTGTGCTCACCAAGAGCTATATCTGTATCATTAATGCGAAAAGAACTGCTCATTTTTTATTGCTATTTTCTTGTATAGTTATTTTACCCTAGCTAACGTCTAACGTCTATTTACCCCTCTCTTCCAATTACTATACCTTCAGCATTAAACTCAATATCGAATTTTTTACCGTTTTCCTTAAATTCCACATCATAAAAAATACCTTTTTTATGGTGGTCAGTTCTTTCGATTTCTACTATTTTTATCCCTTTGTATTGGTCTTCAATAGCTTTTTTTACGGCTTTGGGCAAATCTTTTTCTTTTAGACTTGTTTCCGTTTCAATCCACATTCCGTCTGGTGTAAAGTCCGCTTTAAAAGTTTCGCCTCCTTCTTTAAATTTTGCCTCGTAACTTCCATTTCTATCTATATTCCAATTTTCTTTCTTTTCATTCGGGTATTTTTTTGCAAATGCTTTTTTGACAACATCAGGTACTTTTATATCCTTTACAGCACTTGGCTCGCAGGAGAAGATTGAGAATAGAATGATAGGAAGTAAAAAGCGCATAAAAATATTTTAATTTAATAAAAAGGTT
>CALDUB010000213.1 GCA_937923465.1 uncultured Saprospiraceae bacterium | reverse complement strand
TTCAAATCATCCTTAATCTATTTGTAAAGAATCTTCTTTTTTGACAAAACCCCATAACTCATAAATGAGACAGCCTTCTCATTCCTTAAATTAACCATTAAACTTTACCCTCATGACGAACAAAAACTTTACTTACATTTTCTTCTTCTTAATCTTGGCATTCATACCAATATTAACATCCGCGCAAACAATAGCTAAAGAAAGTTTTCAAAACCAAATTGCCCAAGAAATAGCTCCTCTACCTCTCAATGGTTGCCCCGTAGACCATTTCCATGAGCAAAGAATGAATACTGATATTGATTATCGACAAAAATATGAACAGCAACAGTTAGTCATTCGTAGATTGGTAGAGAAAGCGCAAAAAAAGAGAAAAGAAGGTTTATACAATTCTCTTGAAAAAAATAACACTTTGTCTCCTTGTGTAAATGACGGAACAGAAAATATTCTAACCATTCCATTAGTAATTAACATTGTTCACTTGGCTGCGCATCCTACTCCTGGTAGTGGTAGTTCTAATCCGACAGATGCTCAAATCCTACAAGGTATTCAGGACTTAAATGATGCCTTTAGAAATATTGGAGCTTACGCGGGTGACGGACACGGCGCTAATGATGCTGCCAATCCTGATGCGGCTCTATTAAGTAGTGCGGATATAGAAATTGAGTTCTGTTTAGCAAAGCGGGATATTAATGGAAATCCAACAACTGGAATTTACAGAGTAGAAAGCGACTTATATTCAGCATTGGACATAGATTCAGAGATTGCAGATATGAAAGCCCTTGTCGAAAATCAAGTTGGTGTAGGATTATTCCCCGACACTGATTATGCTGGAGTATGGCTACATAGTCAGTTGTGTTCTGTTTCCTCTGGTTTGGGCTGTGGCATTGGTGGATATGCGGGTCCCTCTCTTGGTGTCCTCAATCTTGCATCTGCTTTTGGTTCTTCTTCTAATGCATCTAAAATACACATACATGAATTTGGTCATTACCTTAATGTAGCGCACACTTGGTCTGGTGGCTGTACCAATGGTGATTGCCTATCTGACGGAGACTCTGTCTGTGATACACCGCCAGATGATAGTACAAACGGAGTTGCCTGTGGTAGCTCTGCCAATACTTGTGCGACAGATTTAGATAGTGGTCCATTTACAGTCGACCAAGATGATTTGTACGAAAATTACATGGATTACTCTGGAAGTGCCTGTCAAAATACATTCACCCAAGGGCAAAAAGATAGAATGCGTGCTTCCTTACTGTCCCGTCCGTCTTTATTAGCCTCGAAGGGTTGTATCGACCCCAATATGTTAGAAGCAGGAATTAATCAAGTCATCTCTCCTTCTTCTATCGTTTGCGAAAATTCAATTTCTTCTGTTCTAGAAATTGGAAACAATGGCAATACAACCATTACTTCTATTACTTTTGATGTTTCGGTAGACGGAAATGCAGCTGTTTCAGTCACACAAATAGTATCTATTGCGGCGGGAACATCTGCAAATATTACGCTATCTACAGTTTCTTTTGCGGGGGTAGGGTCACACACTATTTTCTATGAAATGACTGCACTCAACGGAAGTGCTGTCGATACTTACACTAGAAATAACGCTTTATGCCATTCATTTACTTTCAATAATCCGATTAGTTTAGACTATTGTGAAGATGTAGAAGACGGCTCTATTAGTTCCGATTTTGTTATTTACAATCCTTCAAATGATGGGACATTCGATGTCGGAAATGTGACTGGCTGTGCAGCTGATAATGGTAGTAATGCCATTAGATATAATTCACGAAATGGTAACTATGGCTCAGAAGATGCAATGCTTATCTCTGTTGATTTAAGGGACTATGAAGATGCGATGCTCGATTTTGATTTGTCTTACAAGAGTACTTATACAAATAGAAATACGACTCTAGATGTAGGCGTATCAAGTGACTGCGGAGAAAGCTTTGGTTCTTTGTTTAACGAAAATGGGTTCACATTATCAACAGCGACACCCAATACGACAAACGATGATATTGGCGTTGATTATGTTCCAGACGGATGTGATGATTGGGAGTCTAAGTCACTAGATTTAAGTCAATATGCAGGTAGTATTGTTGTTATTCGGTTTCAGATAAGTTTAAATGGTACTTGGGGACAAAATTTATATTTGGATAATATTTGTGTATCAGGTACTTCCTGTACTGATTTCACAACAAATACGACAAGTCCACAATCCGTTTGTAACTCTATAGCACTTTCGGCAGACGGTGGTACTTTACAATCAGATGAATTAATTGGTTGGTGGATTACACGAGATAATCCTATTACTAATACAGTAACTGATGCCGAAACAGCGGCTACAGCCCTCGCTGCTGTGACTGTTGGAGGAGCACTTACTGCCAGTGCCAATCAAGTATATCCTTCGAGTACAGGAAATCCTGTAACTGATTTGACGCTCAGTTTTGATTGTGCTAATTTAACTTCTGGTGCTGATTATTATGCAACACCTTTTATCTCATTACAAAACAATCCAGCTCCAACAGAATTTGCGGGTAGTACAACTACAGTTAATGACAATAATGGATTATCTACAGATATAGCTATCAATGTAAACCAATTACCTGCATCTGCGACATTAACACAAGTTTGTGTAGAATTGACTTACCCTGGCTTTACTACTTTGAATGATTTAGATTTTAAAATATTGAATCCAGCGGGTCAACTTATCTCGTTAGAAGGCTTTTTCCCCGGTTTGACTAACGGTAATGGTGGCTTCAATGCTTGTTTTGTAGATGACGGTACAGGAGACGAGATAGAAGATAGTTGCAATGCTTCCTGTTTTTCGGGTACTATTAATAGTGATGCTTCCTTTTCTACTTTTGACAGTTCCTCTCCAAATGGTGGTTGGATATTTAGATTGACAGATGATTTCAATACTGGTTTTACTCCTAATTTTGTTAGTGTAGAATTAATATTTGACCAAGCGGCACAAGCAATTGAATTTCCAGAAGTCACCACATATACTGCTTGCAAATTTGGCACACCAGTACAATTCACTTGCGCCTGTCCTACTTGTCCTACCTTTACTGCAGCGCCTCCCAATGTGACATTTACAGAGAGCGTTTGTTCAACAGGTTGTACGCCAGATAATGGTATAGTCATTGCTCCTACAGGAACTCCATGTCCTGCAACATCCAGTTTAGAATATACAACCGACGGTGGTGCCAATTGGTCAGAAAATCTACCTGATTATAATCAAACTAGTCCGATTACTATTCAGACGCGTTGCACTTGCGATGATGATATGAATGATAGTAGTGATGCCTCTGCTGCTGTCACTTCTGTACCAGGTTCTTGTGTTGACCCAGCAAGTTGTGATGATGGAGATTGTACAACTAACGATTCTTATAACACCACAACTTGTGAATGCGAAAACGTGGCTATAACGCCGCCGAGCTGCGACGACTCGGATTGCACAACTAACGATTC
>CALDUB010000212.1 GCA_937923465.1 uncultured Saprospiraceae bacterium | reverse complement strand
AGTAAAAAAGGGATTGAACGCTATGGTTTTTTGTTGCCAATGGATGATTGTTTGGCGCAGGTAGCTATTGATTTTGGCGGACGACCGTGGTTAGTCTGGGAGGCAGATTTCAAACGCGAAAAGATTGGTGATATGCCCACTGAAATGTTCATGCACTTTTTTAAATCATTCAGCGATACAGCAAAGTGTAATCTGAATATCAAAGCAGAAGGTGACAACGAACACCACAAAATTGAAAGTATTTTTAAGGCTTTTGCCAAAGCAATTCGGAATGCGGTGGCGGGAACTGGAAATTTTAAGATACCGAGTACTAAGGGGGTTCTTTAACCAACTATGAACCATGAACTCTTTAACTATGAACCACGTCTCATCAACTGTTTTACTGAGACGTGATTCATAGTTAGACCGTTCATAGTTCATCGTTCCAAAATGTAAATTTTGAATATGATTGCAATAATTAAGTATAATGCAGGGAATATTAAATCAGTGGAAAATGCTTTGCTACGGCTGGGAAGAGACTGCGTGGTGACGGATGATGAGGCTGAAATTCGGGGGGCGAGTCATGTGATTTTTCCAGGTGTGGGAGAAGCGCGGTCAGCAATGCAATATTTGCGTGAGCGCAGATTGGATAAGCTCATTAAAGACTTAAAACAGCCCGTTTTGGGTATTTGTCTGGGGCAACAGTTGATGTGTACGCATAGTGAGGAAAATGATACGGAATGTCTTGGAATTTTTGATTCTTTGGTTAAAAAATTTCCGCCAAAAGATAAGGTTCCGCATATGGGTTGGAATGACTTTACGGAGGTGAAAGGGACTTTATTTAAAGGCTTCTCACCTACTGATGATGTGTACTTTGTGCATAGTTATTATGCTGAAATTTGTGCAGATACGACGGCTGCTTGTGATTATGTATTGCCATTTTCGGCAGGTTTGCAGAAGGATAATTTTTATGCGACACAATTTCATCCTGAGAAATCGGCAAAGGCGGGAGAAGTTATTTTAAGGAATTTTCTAAATATTAAACGAACAGGCATTTAAATTTGTGTAACCAATTTGAACGCAGAGACACGAAGACGCAAAGTTTTTTCGAGCGCAGCTTAGCAAAGAATACTTATGCGAGAGTACGCGAAGAGAAAAATCTAAGATTTTTCGAACTAAAAAATGCATAAACCTCTGATATAGTAGTGCCAAAGGCACGACAGCCTTCAGCCTTGTATGTGAGTGCAAGGACTAAACAAATAGAAATGAAAATAATCATAGCCATAGATATCATAGAAGGTCAATGTGTCCGCCTCACAAAAGGGGATTACAGCACAAAAAAGACCTATTTTAAAGACCCTGTCGAAGTCGCCAAACGATTAGAAGATAGTGGAATTCAATACTTACATTTAGTAGATTTGGACGGCGCAAAGGCGAGTAAAATCATCAATTATCCTGTGCTTGAAAAAATCGCTAACCAAACTAATTTATATATTGATTTTGGTGGTGGATTGAAGAGTAATGAAGACGCAAAAATCGCTTTTGCGTCAGGGGCGAAACAGATAACTGGCGGAAGTATTGCGGTGAAAAATCCAGACGTTTTCAAATCATGGTTGGCGCAATATGGAAGCGATAAAATTATCCTTGGGGCAGATTGTAAAGACCGAAAAATTGCAACACATGGTTGGCTCGAAACATCAGAACTAGAGGTCATTGACTTCATTCAAAAGTACAAAGAGGAAGGCGTTAAACATGTCATTTGTACAGACATTGCTAAAGACGGAATGTTGCAAGGCGCATCGGAAGAATTGTATAAAAATATCTTACAAGGAACTGATATTCAACTCATTGCGAGTGGTGGCGTATCAAGTTTAGAAGATTTAAAACGATTGAGAGAGATTAATTGTGCTGGTGCTATTGTAGGAAAAGCCTATTATGAAGGGAGGATTTCTTTAGAAGAATTATCAGCTTTTCAAGCTTAACAAAAGTTCTTTTTGATATTGGTTAGTCAATCTCATTAGCTGTACTTATCAGGTGACTTTCCATGCGGACACGTGAGTCGAATGTCGTCAACTTAGGAAGCATCTTGTTAAAAATGCACAATAATAGTATGCAAAGAGCGCATGATAGGAACGCGGATGATACGGATTTAACGGATTTACGCGGATTTTTAAAGAGTACTAAATAAAATCCGCGTTCTATCCGTGTTTTTCCGTGTTCATCCGTGTTCCTGCCAAGTCATACTGGAAGTCTATTTCCACTAAGTTGACAGCATTCGACTTTGAATTACATAATGAGTATAATCTTCGATATTTTAAAGTGACATTAAAAATTATTCATGTTAAAAAAACGCATAATTCCCTGCTTAGATATTCAAAATGGAAGAACGGTCAAGGGAATAAATTTTGAAGGGATTCGGGATGCAGGCGACCCCATTGAATTAGCAAAACGATACGTGCTCGAAGGTGCCGATGAACTGGTTTTTCTAGACATCACAGCGACCATTGAAAAGCGTAAAACTTTGTCTGCATTGGTGACCCGAATTGCTGCTGAAATCAACATTCCATTCACCGTCGGCGGAGGTATAAGTACGCTCGAAGATGCCGCTGCCATGATACGCGCGGGGGCTGATAAAGTGAGCATTAATTCCGCAGCAGTTAAGAGACCAGAGTTGCTTTCTGAAATCGCAAATGAATTTGGAAGTCAGTGTGTTGTCTTAGCCATTGACACTAAAAAAGAAGGCGATACTTGGTGGACTTATGTGCATGGTGGGCGCACAAAGACAGATAAAAAAACATTGGATTGGGCGAAAGAAGGAGAAAAACTTGGCGCAGGTGAAATCTTGCTAACTTCCATGAATAGTGACGGTACGAAGACGGGTTTTTCGTTGGATGTAACCGAAATGGTAAGTGCTGCGGTTGGTATTCCTGTCATTGCTTCGGGTGGTGCTGGAAGTATGGAACATTTTAAGGACGTTTTCACGAAAACGGAAGCGAGTGCGGGACTAGCGGCAAGTATTTTTCATTATGAAGAAATTGCGATTCCTGATTTGAAGAATTATTTAACTAATCAAAATATTCCAACGAGAATAAATAATTAGCTTATTAGGTGTCGGACAATGGGAATGTTTCTGTGAAGTTTTATTCTTCTACTGTGGTAACGGTCATTTCCTTATCAGAGTAATAAAGATATCTAGAAATACCTTGACACAAACAAGAGAAAATGCCCGTTACCTTTTCGAGAAAAAATAGAAATCGTGTAAAAAAAGGTAACGGGCATTTGTATTTGTAAAAAATCGACAATTCTTAACATACCTCTTTCTGTTAAAGAAATGTCCGTTACCGAAGTGATTAAAAAACATAAAATATAATGACTATAGATTTTCAAAAAAGCGACGGATTAGTTCCCGTTATTATTCAAAATTCAGAGACTTTACAAGTCCTCATGTTGGGCTATATGAACGCAGAGGCTTATCAAAAAACTGTTGCAGAAAACAGGGTTACGTTCTATTCTCGCAGTAAAAAAAGACTGTGGACAAAGGGCGAATCTTCTGGCAATTTTTTAGAAGTAAAAGACATTAATGTCGATTGTGATAATGATACTTTATTGATAAAGGCGTTGCCAAATGGTCCTACTTGCCACACGGGTGCGACTTCTTGTTTTAAAGAAGAAACGGCTAAAGGTTTTTTGTATAAACTAGAGAATACTATATCTGAACGGATTAATTCTAATGACGAAACGAGTTACACGAATAAACTTTACCGTCGTGGTATTAATAAAGTGGCGCAAAAAGTAGGGGAAGAAGCTGTTGAATTGGTGATTGAGGCGAAGGATGATGACGCGGATTTATTTAAGAACGAAGCGGCTGATTTGATGTATCACTTTTTGATTTTATTGAAGGCGAAGGGGTTTCGATTGGAGGAAGTTGAGTCTGTTTTGGAGGGGCGACAGAAATAATAAAATTTCAAATTCAAGTGTCAAATTCAAATTCAAGAACTATCTAAAATTTGAGTTTGACACTTGAATTTAAATCACGACTCCTTCCCCAGCACATCCTTCAATCCCGTATACCTTTTCCCCGCCTTATTATTCCGCACCGCAGAACCCAGAGCTTCTTTTGTCCCAATCAAAACAACCATTTTCTTACCCCGTGTCAGTCCCGTATAAAGCAAGTTTCGAAACAACATCATGTAGTGCGAATTGTGAACAGGAATAACCACACAAGGGCATTCGCTCCCCTGAAATTTATGAATACTGACCGAATACGCCAAGACAACTTGGTCTAAATCAGCGAAGTCATAAACAACCGTATTCCCTTGATAATCAACGTATAACTCTTGATTGACTTCGTCTATTTTACGGATACGACCGATGTCTCCGTTGAAAACCTTGAGGTCATAATTATTCCTAATTTGCATGACTTTGTCGCCGTCATGGAATACTTTTCCTGCTTTGATTAACGGCGAATAACTTGGATTCAATTTCTTTTGAAGTACCGCATTCAAATTTCTGTTTCCAATAATTCCCTTATTCATCGGACTCAAAACCTGGATGTCATCAAAGCTATTAAATCCATAAGCCTTTGGCAATCGCCGAATAACCAAGTCTGCAATTTGTTCCGTTATCTTTTCGGTATCTTCTTCTTCAATAAAGAAAAAATCACTGTCTTTTTTATTAGTAATATCAGGAAATACACCCGCATTAACACGGTGTGCATTCGTGATAATCAGAGAGTTGGCAGCCTGTCTAAATATCTGGTCTAAACGTGTAATCGGTAAAGAACCCGACTCAATCAAATCTTGCAAAACACTTCCCGCACCTACACTCGGCAACTGGTCCACATCTCCAACTAAAAGAACGCGCGCATGGTCTGGAATGGCTTTCAAAAGACTATACATCAAGACCGTGTCAATCATACTCGCCTCATCGACGATAATCAAATCACAGTCCAAAGGGTTCTCTAGATTTTTCTTAAAACCATTGATACTAAAATCAAATTCGAGCACCATATGAATGGTCGAAGCGGGCATTGCCGTAATCTCCGTCATACGTTTGGCGGCGCGACCGGTAGGCGCTGCTAGGATAATTTTAGAAGTTAGTTGATGTAAGACAAGTAAGATTACTTTAGTGATTGTACTTTTTCCTGTACCTGGACCACCCGTGATGACATGTAGCTTATCTTCGAAAGACTTCGCAACAGCAATCCGTTGATTATCAGCTAATTGGATGCCTAATTTCTTTTCTGCCCAATCAATTGCAGTCTTGATTTCTACATCGCGCAGATGACTTTTTGATTTTAAAAGGCGGTGAATTTGCTTTGCGATACCTTCCTCACTTACTTTAAATAATTTGAGCCAAACGCAAGCCATCATTTGTCCATCAAACTCTAAAGCGTCAATTACAATCCGCTTTTCGGACTCTATAAACTCCAATCTTCCCGCCACCAAATTCATTTCTACCTCCAACAAAGTCTTCGCTCTTTCCAGAAATTTATCAACAGGAAAACAAGTGTGTCCTTCATTCGACAAGTCAGAAAGTGTATACTCTACCCCACTATCTATCCGAATATCAGCATCTTTTTTAATGCCCATTTTCAGAGCACAATCATCCGCCGTTTTAAATCCAATACCCCAAATATCACGCGATAATTGATAAGGATTGCGCTCAATAACGGGAATGGTCTCTTCTCCATAAGTCTTAAATACTTTCTGTGCAAAGGTCGGACTAATGCCGTGACCTTGTAAGAAAACCATGACTTCGCGGATGCTTTTTTGTTCTGCCCAACATTCTTTTATCTGCACAATACGTTTGGGTCCGATACCATCAATTTCCATCAGCATATCAGGCGTAGAGTCGATAATATCGAGCGTTTCTTCCCCGTATTGGGCAACGATTCGCTCCGCAAATGCCTTTCCGACGCCTTTAATCATGCCCGAACTGAGGTATTTTTTAATACCGCGTACGGTGGCAGGTCGCGTCACCTCATACTCCGCCACCAGAAATTGCATTCCAAAATTTGTATCATTTTTCCAAGTTCCACGGCAGCGCAACGTCTCTCCTATTTGCACAGAAGTCATCGTTCCCACGATAGTCGTCACTTCTCGTTTCTTTGCTTCTTGCAAACGCGCGACTGTCCAACCGTTGTCCGGGTTTTGGAAAGTGATGCGCTCAATATGTCCAGTTATTTCTTCCAAATTTGCTTCTTTTGTAGGTCTGCAAGGTAAATTTGTTTTTTGAAAAATGATAATTTTTAAGAAAAGATTATTTGTAACTACTCTGGTATCGGTCACTTTAATCAAATCAACGATGCAGATTGAAGAATTCGACCAAACCTCAACAAAAATTAGTGCCCGATACCTTTTCAGCACTAAAAAAAGGTATCGGGCACTAATTTTTGTTTGTTTTTTTGCTAAAATTTGATTTTACAACTCTTTTTTAACCGAAGTGACCGATACCGACCTGAGTAGTTACCACAAAAATGTTTTAAAGATATTTTTCATTTTTTCGATAAATGAGACTAAGTTTGCAACCAATTGAATATCAATTTATTGCGACCAATAACCAACAGCAACATGAAACTAACACGCAAAGATTTTTTCAGAGGATTGGCATTAGCGACGATAAGCGCGCCAGTGGTTATCAAGGCATTGGGAGGTGGTCAAGAGGCAACGGCACAAGGGGATAGCGCGAACATCATCACAGGAAAAAGCTATAAATGGAAAATGGTGACAACCTGGCCTCCGGGTTTTCCTGTTTTGCAAGAAGGCTGTGAACTCTTTGCTAAGAAGGTGAAAGAAATGTCTGGAGGTCGCATGGATATTCAGGTTTATGGAGGAGGAGAGTTGGTACCGCCTTTAGAAAGTTTTAATGCAGTTGGTGATGGCGCAGCTGAAATAGGACACGGTGCAGGTTATTATTGGGCGGGACGTTTGCCCGCTGCACAGTTTTTTGCAAGTGTCCCATTTGGGATGAATGCACAGGGTATGAATGCTTGGATTATGAATGGTGGCGGTCAAGAATTGTGGAATGACCTGTATGCGCCTTACAATGTAATACCGATGCCCGTTGGCAACTCTGGAGTACAGATGGGCGGCTGGTTTAATCGAGAAATCAACTCAATAGAAGATTTTAAAGGACTAAAAATGCGGATGCCCGGTTTGGGCGGAAAGGTATTGCAAGAAGTTGGTGGCGCAGCTGTTTTGGTGGCTGGGAGTGAGTTGTTTACCAGTTTAGAGCGCGGCGTGATTGATGCGACGGAATGGATTGGACCTTATCATGATTACCTCATGGGCTTTCATCAAATCGCGAAATATTACTATGCACCAGGCTGGCACGAAGCAGGAACGGTGTTAGAGTTGATTTTTAATAAAGAAAAATTTGAGGCATTACCTACTGATTTACAGGCTATTATGCGCAATGCTGCTTATGCTGTCAATCATTGGGTTTTATCTGAATTTGAGGCAAAGAACAGTTTTTATTTGCAGAAAATTCAAAACGAAACGGATGTAGAAATGCGTTCGTTTACGCCACAAACCTTAGCGACTTTGCGTAAAATATCAGAGAACGTCGTATCTGAAGCCGCAAATGCGGATGCCTCGTCTAAGAAGGTCTATGAGTCCTTTCGAAAATTTCAAACGGAGACAGCGAAATGGTCTTCGTATTCTGAGGAATTATATTATCGAGATTTACAGGAAAAGGAGAAAGAGTTGTAAAGTTTTAAAGTTGAATTATTGTAAAGTTGCTGCTCTAACGAATACGTAAACTCTACAACTCTACAACATTATAACCCTATAACTTTTCAACCCTACAACATTACAAAATTTGAAGATATCAGTAGTCATTCGTTGTTTAAATGAAGGAAAACATATAGGTCGTCTGCTAAAAGGTATAATGGCGCAGACGCATAAGGATGTGGAAATTATCGTCGTGGACAGTGGTTCGCGAGATGATACTTTGGCTATTGCAGAGCAATATCCAACTAAGATAATTCATATCAAACCAGAGGATTTTTCTTTTGGTTATGCGCTTAATGTTGGTTGTGAGGCAGCGACGGGAGATGTGCTACTTTTTGCGAGTGCGCATGTTTATCCTGTGTATAAAGATTGGTTGAGTCTAATCTTGCAACCATTTGAAAATGAGCAAGTTGGACTGGTATATGGGAAGCAACAAGGCGATGAAAGAACACGCTATTCTGAACATAGAATCTTTGCGAAATGGTTTCCAGATGAGAGTGTTTCTGACCAAAAGCATCCGTTTTGTAATAATGCAAATTGTGCGGTGCGTCGTAACCTTTGGGAGGCGCGACCTTATGATGAGACTTTGACTGGTTTGGAAGATTTAGCTTGGGCTAAAACTCTATTGGAAGAAGGTCATAAGATTGCTTATCAAGCGGATGCAGCGATTGTGCATGTGCATGAAGAAACTTGGAAAAGTGTTCGAAATCGCTATCGTAGAGAGGCGATAGCTTTTCGTTTGATTAACAAACAAGAGAGTTTTAATTTTATGACTTTTCTGACTTTGTTTTTTAGAAATATGTGGCAAGATTTCCGCTTTGCGGCAGGCGAGGGCGTACTTTTAAAAAATCTGATACCTATTATTCGTTTTAGATATAATCAGTACTGGGGGACTTATAAAGGTTATAAACAGTCGTATTTGTTGGATAATGAAGTGCGAGAACGGTTTTATTATCCCGAAGGTTATATCAAGAAAAAGAGGAAGGAAGAAGAGGAGGGGAGAAAAATTGAGTATTGATAGTATCACGGTCGTTCCACGCCGTGACTCATCATGTGAGGTAGACAGTGGAAGGACCGTGATATTTTCACGCCGTGGAACGACCGTGATACTTACATTATTCCAAATACCTTAGCGTATTTCAATAATTCGCCTTGGTTGCTAATTTTGATTTTTCCCATCAAAACAGCCATCATTGGGTTTGTTTTTTTAGTCACCACACCTATCAAAGTATCGTTACTCGTTTTAACCACACATTTTGGCTCGCCGTTAAGACCTTCTGAGATTTCTAAATTGCCATCACAAACCTCTGCAGTGTATTGTCCACCACCTTCGCCACTGATGTCAAAGTGAAAATTTGTTTCTACACCTTCCAAAACTGCTGGGTCTACTTTATCCGCAAGACCTACTATAAATTCTGTTGCTGTCATTTTTAAGTTTGAATTTTTGAATGATGAATTTTGAATGTTCAAAAGGGTAACCCATTTGGTCATTTTATTAATTCATATTTATTATTTTGCCAAAGTTGAGAAAAAATATTGACAATTGAAAAATGTTAAAGACAAAGTGTCTAATTATTCCGACTAATTAATTCTTTGTAATCATTAGACTTTATGAATGAGGTTGAGTGAGATTTAAGCGCCGATATTTTATTCTTAGTTTTCTTTTTAAAGAAGGATAATTGTTGATACGCTGCCTGCCCCGTGCCGGAGGTCGGGGACTGATTTAAAAGGGAAAATAAGGATAAAAGAGCAAGTTTAAAGCCGCTCAAATCTCATTCATAAAGTCTATTAGGCGACAACAGGCAACTTTACTTTCAACCAATCATAAAAGTAGTCGAATACTTCTTGTTGTTCGACCTCATTATGTATTTCGTGGTATAGACCCGGAAATTTTTTATAAGTCACATCCCCTTTTAGTTTTTTTGCGAATGTTTCGCTGGCAGGTTGGCTCGTTACTTGGTCCGCTTCGCCATGCATAATGAGCAATGGACAAGGTGTGTCTCCTTCATAGTCAATTAGGTACTGTCCCGCATCCATCATTCCCATACCTGCCTCTGCTGAGACTTTATCATGTACTAAATCGTCTGCAACATAAGCATTCGTAATCGCAGGATTAGAAGAAACTGCCGATACGTCTAAACCACTTGGTTGCGTAAATCCAGGTGCAATATTTCGCATCATTTTACCCAAAAATACTAAAACTGGAGACGGTTTAAACGCTAACTCAATCCAAGGTCCCGTGACCATAGCTACATCTACTTGTGGGCGTTTGCGTACGAGATAGTTGAGGACGATATTACCGCCTTTACTGTGTCCATAAAGTACTATGGGGACATTTGGGTAACGCGTTTTTGTCTCTGCAATCAAAGTATCTACTTCGTCTAAGTAATCTTCAAATTGACGAAAATGTCCACGTTTTCCTTCTGATTTTCCATGTCCACGGTGGTCATTTCCAATCATTGCCATTTGATTTTCATTGACAAATGCGGCAACGTGATTATAGCGATTGATGTGTTCGCCCATACCATGTACGAGTACAAAAACTGCTTTTGGTGAAGGAACCGACCAATCTTTTGCGTAGATATTGAGTCCGTCGTCTGTTTTCCAGTTAAATTCTGTTGCCATTTTGTTTTTTAGTTGTCAGTTATTGGTTATCCGTTGCCAGCTTCTAAGAAATGAATTTTTTATCCGATTAGAGGTCTAAAATCTAACGTCTCAAATTTAGTAATCCAATCTTTTCCCATCTTTATATTGAATCACTTTTGCTTCAGGATAGCTCACCAAAAGATTTTTGCGCATATAATCATCTGCATCTTCATACAATTTAAAGTTACCAAGCATGTAGCTAAATTTGGTCACCTTCACGATGTCTAAAGCAATATTACCATGTTGTGTAAAGATACGATGCTCTGAAGTAAGGGGTTTCGCACTTTTCCAGATTTCAACTTTAAAACCTGAATAATCACTTGGAATAGGAACTGTCGTATTTTCTACTTCTGTATTGATGCGTGTCTCACCGATGATAGCACCATTTCCAGATGAAGGCGAAAATGGGTCAATATTAGAGGTAGAAGGAATGATTTCTTCCTTTTTAGTTTCAATTGTTATCTCAGTTGGTGCCTTGATTTCTATTTTTTCCTCTATTATTTCTTCTATTTCTTTTTGAGAAACTTCAGATGTTACAGGAGTTATAATTTCAGCACTTTTCGTTTCCAGTTCCTCTTTTTTTACTTTTTCTTCCTCTTCTTGCTTCTGTTTTTTCTGTTCGTTTAGTTCTTTCTCTATTTCCATAGGTGTTTTTTCACCCGCTTTAATTTCTACGACTTCTTGATTGAGGACCTCTTGTAGCATTATTTCAAATTGCTCTGCCTCGATGATTTGCTCTAAAGAACGGTCGTCCTGAGCACCTTTAGAAAATCCTGTAATCTTCAACTCTGTACGGCGATTTTTTTGGTGTTCTTCATCAGAACAAGTCACTCCGTCCGCACATTTGTTCACTAAAGTCGTTTCTCCATAACCTTTTGCTTTGATACGCTCAACGTCAATTTCTCCCTTGTCTATAATATATTTTACCGCTGATTCTGCACGAGATTGACTTAGTTTTTTATTGTATTCTGCTTTTCCTCGAGAGTCGGTGTGAGAACCTAGTTCCACTATCATCCCAGGGTTATTTTTTAACAAATAAATTAGCTTATCTAGCTCTTTTCTTGCTGCTGTTTTGATACGTGCTGAGTTATAATCGTAGTAAATATTTTCAATCTCAATAGACTTATTTAACTCTGCACGGTCTAACTGAATGTTTGCCAAAAGCGTTCCCATTTCATGACCAGCAGTAAGGTTATCAGATACACCTGGCGACATCTCATTGACACCGTCCATACATAAAATACAGCCGTCTACATCAACATAAGCCTCGATACGCTTCGTGAAAAAGCCTTCTTTTCTAATCATCAAGGTGTAGTGATTTCCTTTTTCCAAAGTATGTTGGAAGTTAGGAAAATCAAGGCTTTTGATGACTAATGCCTCTTTTTTTATAGTATTATTATAGATTTCAACCAATGCACCTTGCACGGCATCTACTTCTTCGAGGTCAGAGTCTGCTTGGATTGACTCTGATAAAGTGACATCCAAAAGGTAACCTGGCTTACGAGACATTTTTAGCTTAGTATACACTTTGTCGCCAGCAGATTTACCGACAGTAGAGACAGTTCCGATGTAGTCTTTAAAAATATCTTTGGTTGCTGAGACCACAAATTTTGTGTCTGCGGGAAGTTCGCATTTAAAGAATCCTTCTAAATCTGAAAAGACTTCACAAAAATTTTGTGAACCATCCTCATCTGTAATCTTGACCTCCACTTCATTTAAGAAACCACGGTTGTTTTCTTCAAAAACATATCCTTCTAAGATTACATTTTGCCCGATTAATACGCTAAAATTTAAGAAGAAAAGCGTTACAATTAAAAGTGCATTTTTTGTTTTTCTCATGAGTAAACTTGTGTTGAGGAATGGTGTAGAAGTTCTGAAATCCATTTCTATACCGTTCCTAAAGAAATAAAAGTAGTGTTAGGGACTTAGAAAATAATAAGCTACGCACCTGACTTGCTCTTTTTCCTTTTAACTGCGTTGTTCATCGGTCAAAGTATCAACAATTATCCCTCTTCACGCCTTGTTAAAAGAAAAAATAGCTGCGTCATTTTGCGTAG
>CALDUB010000211.1 GCA_937923465.1 uncultured Saprospiraceae bacterium | reverse complement strand
ATAACTATACGCCAGAAGTTTTGAATGTAACAGCATCTGTAATAGGAGAAGTTGTTAATGAATTTGGAGAACCAATAGCAGATGCAACGGTAACTCTGGGAAGTACGGTGCTAACGACAAATACTTTTGGCTTTTTCAAGATTGATAATACTGTCATGAATCAAAAAGGAACATTCATACAGGTCGAAAAAGCGGGATACTTTCTTTCTGGCAGGCGATTTTACCCAAACGAAGGAGAGCAAACACGTATTCGTGTTGAATTATTGACAAAGACTTTTGACCAGTCTTTTGCGAGTAGTGCTGGCGCAACGATAAATATTCCTGATAACGGAGGTACTATTGTTTTTCAACCAAACAGTATTCGTGTTGAAGGTGGCGGAAACTACACTGGAACGGTCAATGTGGCGGTTCGCTATTTAAATCCAACAGCTCAATCAACTCTTGCTCAAATGCCTGGCGCATTGGAAGGTGTCAATCAAAGTAATGAGGAAACAGGAATGATAACCTATGGTATGGTTGCCGTAGAATTAGAGGGAGAGAGTGGAGAGAAATTGAATATTGATGAAGGGTATACTGCAACTTTAAATGTGAATTTACCTACTGAAATTCAAGCTGACGCACCCGCAGAAATTCCATTGTGGTCATTCAATTATACTTATGGTATCTGGGTGGAAGAAAGTAGCGCTATTCTCGAAAACGGTGTTTATACAGGAGAAGTCACTCATTTTTCTTTTTGGAATTGTGATGACCCTGTTGATTTAGCTGGATTTAGTTTGACTATTTTAGATGAAGTCAATAATGCTCCGATAGAAGGTTTGCTTGTCCAATTATCAATTTTAAATGGCGCTATTGGTGGCTCTGAAATTACAAATGAGACTGGTGTTATCAGAGGAAACCTACCTCTTAACGAGACATTATTATTAGAAATATTTGACCCTTGTGGAGATGTTATTTATGAGTCACAAATAGGACCATTTAGCTCATTTGCTAATCTCGGAGTAGTCGAAGCGGGTAGTTCTATTCAAATCTCAGGTGAGATACTGAATTGTGATTTTGAAAATGTGGAGAACGGAATGCTCGTAGCGCGCTATGGTAATAATTATTTCAATTACATTTTGAATGAAAACCCTTTTACTGTGAATTTTTCAAGCTGTATCGGAGATACGGACTTGGAATTAGCGGGAGGTGATTTGGTCAACTTTGAGCAGGGAGAGTTCACTTCTTTTTCAGGAACAGAAACTGAAGTAGAGGCAGGACAATTGGTTGCTTGCGGAGAGACTATTATCGGATTGTGTAAAGTTAGCTCTGAGGGAGCCACGAGATATTATGTTATTGCTCAAGCCTACCAGATACCAGACACTATTAATCCTTTTGTTACGAATATTTCTATGTTCAGTCAACCAAATGTACCTCCAGGTCAAGAATTATTAGCACAATTCGGATTAACAAGTTTAAGCGGAGACGGTGGTTTTGCTGCAGGAGACTACTCAGATAATTCATTTATTGATGTGCTAAGAGATTCAGAAAATGGCTGGGACCTTCAGGGGGATTTTTCAGAATTTATTATGGAAGAATACGGTCCGACTACCAACACTCTCATGTCTGGTTATGGTTCTGGTATTTTGACAAATACGTTCACAGGAACAGATGTTGACCAATTTGTTGAATTTGAATTCACAGTAATTCGTACTGCACTTTAAGTAGTTTTTAAGATTTTAACCTTTAGGGAATTACTAAAAGATAACCTACGAATTCCCTTATTGAACTTACACTTTTTGACAAAACAACAAACACTCATAGACAATTGCCTAAAGGGCGACAAGAGAAGCCGGTATCGACTCGTAGAGTTGTATTCTGGGCTTCTCTTGACGACCTGTCGCCGCTATGCGCGCGACGAAGCAATGGCTTATGATATGTTGCAAGAGACTTTGATTTTGATATTTAAAAATCTGCATCAATACCGCCCGATAGGACCTTTTGAGGGCTGGATAAGGCGAATTGCTATTAATTGCTCCTTGCAGTGGATAGGCAAAACTTATTACAAACGAGAGCAGTCAGTAGTAGATTTTTATGAAAAAGATACACCAGAACCTTTAGTCTTTAGTCACTTAGGTCAGGAGGAAATTATTAGATGTATTCAAAAATTACCTGATGGTTACAGGACTGTTTTGAATCTCTATATCGTGGAGGGGTATAGTCATAAAGAGATTGGTGAACTGTTGAATATCTCTGTGGGTACTTCGCGTTCTCAACTTTTGAGAGCCAAGAAAAGTCTTATTGCTCTTTTGGAAGATAAGCCAAATAAAATTGCTGTATGAAACCGAGAAAAATAGAAGATATACTCAAGGAAGACTTGAAAGACTACGCGAGCGAAGTCGATATAAAGAAACTATGGTCAGACATTGAACAGGAGGTAGAAGCCGTTGATATGAAACCAGATTCTGATTTCAATCCTTTGATAATTTTAGGGCTTAGTTTATTCTTTTGCGCGATTCTATTTTCATTGTGGAGACAAAATGAAAATCAATTTTTTGATGGTAATCAAGTCGTAACAAAAACTGCTCATCAAATTGAGACAGAACGGATTTTAAAGACAGAAAGTGCTGTCAATAAAATGCCAACGATAAGCGACGACGACGAAAAGGTAAATCTTGAAAAGAGAGAAACACTTGTTACATCACATATTTTAAATAGAGAGGAAAAAGGGACTAAAGAGGTGAATAATTTAAATATTGCTTATCAAGAAAGAGATATTGAATATTCAACTCAGATTAATTCATTTTCTGAAAATGTAAAAAGAAATGATACAGCAATTGCAGTTACAGATGAAGACATAAATAGTAATAATTTTAGAGGAGAAACGAAAGGGAGTACCGAAATAATCAGAGAAGAAACTTCGCCTTTTATCTTCAATGAAATTCAGCCTCTTGAAGCTAATTTTGTTGACTCCACAATGCTGAAAATCGAAAATCTATTAAAAGCAGATTTACTAGCCAAACAAAATGAAAATGAAGACTACAGACGCAAACCTGATTTTCAATTTTCCATTGGTGCGTATGGTGGTGCTAGTTTAGCATTGCGCGACCTTTCAGATAAAACAGGAGATGCAATAGAATATCTGCAAATGCGTGATGACACAGAGACAACTCTAGAAACGCTGCAAACAGGATTAAAAGCTGCGGTAGAACACAAATCAGGAGTAACTTTACAGACAGGATTGCAGATTATGCAACTTACGGAAAGGTTTGAATTTTCGGGAAGTCGTATTCGTCGGGATACTATCGAAGACGGGCTTTTTGGTTATCTTATTAATCCGAACGGAGATACTATTCCTGTTTATGACCAAATAATTAATACGGAAGAAGCTTCATTTGAAAAGAGAGTATTTAATCGGTATCGGTTTTTAGATATACCTGTTTCTGTAGCATACTTTTTAGGAGATGGTGATTGGTCTGTTGGTGTACAGGCAGGAGTTGTTGTCAATTTAGCATTGAGAACGAAAGGGGAAATGCTGAATGAAAGTGAAGAAATTAAAGATTTGTCTGCTTCTGATACGGACTTTTTTAAATCGAGCGTTGGATTGAGTTATCGTGGAGCATTATCTGGACGATACTTGATAAATGATAACTTGCAGGTGGAAGCGACGGTACACGGTAGGTATTTTCCAAATTCATTTACAACAGATATTTATTCTTTAAGTCAAAAATATACTGTTTTTGGAGTGAATGTCGGTGTGAACTATCTATTCTAAAAATCGCATTTTGACATAATGCTAAATTTGCACAAAAGAGATAGAGTCAGAGTCCTCGGGAGATTTTGTAAGAATCTCTCCCCAGTTTCCGACTAAAGTATTTTCAGTCTCATTCTGCTTCAAAATCTTCAAAAAATCCTTACGTGGAATATTTACACCTCCGAGACTCTCGAGGTGCTGCGTAGGTTGTTGACAATCAATCATCCAAAACCCTAGTTCTTCCAATCGACGGCAAATTGTAATAAATCCAAACTTGGAAGCATTACTGACATGAGAGAACATACTTTCTCCATAAAAACATTTTCCAATAGCAATACCATACAAACCACCGACTAACTCCCCGTCTTTCCTAACTTCGATAGAATGCGCAAAGCCGCGTTTATGTAATTCAATATATCCCGTTTTCATTCCTTCTGTAATCCAAGTGCCGCCACCCTGCCCCGCTCTATATGCCTGCGCACATGCTTCGATAACTGCCGTAAAATCTGTGTCAATCGTCACTTCAAATTTCTTTTGATTGAAATAAGGACGCATACTTTTGGAAACACGTAATTCGTCAGGGAAAAGAACAAAACGTGGGTCAGGAGACCACCAAATAATCGGGTCATTGGGATTGAACCAAGGAAAGATGCCATTTTTATAGGCAAACAAAAGACGCTCAGGACTCAAATCACCACCAGCAGCTAATATCCCGTCTGGCGACGCCAGTTCAGGATGCGGAAAAGACAAATTGTTTTCCGAAAGCCAAAATACTTGATGTTTATGTGAGTTGTCGTTCATTTTACGCGTTAACCGTTGTCTATATGAATGTGCATTTTCAGCCGAAAGTTATCAATTATGCGGTTTATTTTCGGATATTTGCTAATATTCGTCTTCTTCTAAACGAAAAAGACGAAACTATTGTTTTAGGGTTTAAAAGTCAAAGACGGTTTCATTCAATGCAGCCTGACCCTTGACTCCACTTCCCTGACACCTTTTAAAAAGAATCAATGTTCAAATATACGAAAACTACGCTAAAGAAAATCGAAGAAATCTTTAAAGCGCAAGGATACACTGTTCGCTACGAAAAAGGAAGTTTTACTTCTGGTTATTGTATGGTGGAGGAGCGAAAAATTGCTATCATTAATCGTTTTTATGATACAGAAGGGCGCATTAATACGCTTTTGGATATTCTTTCGACGGCAGCAGATATTAACGAAGAGTTATTTGAAGAAAAAGAACAAAAGTTCTATAATCAAATAATGAAAGTTAGCGCGAAGAAGGAAGAGGAAGAAGAAACTCCTATTCAAAAAGGAGCATCCGTCACGCTCGAAGATGTTATTTCAAATGAAGATTAATTTTTCTCAAAACGATATTAATTATTCAGTGGACACGGATTTTCCATTGGACATTTCAATGCCGCTGCGTGACGGTACGGAGTGGGTGAACTGCTTTTATGCGCCGCCAGTAGAATTTACGCCTGTACGCATGGGCGATTTTGTTGGCTCGACGCAAGAAGGCGGTATTGTGAATTTTAAAAATGTACGTCTGAATCCACATGGAAATGGAACACATACTGAGTGTGTTGGACACATCGCAAAGGAAGTATTTACGATAAATCAATGCCTCAAAAAATTTCACTTTCCTGCGCAACTTCTCACTGTCTGGCCAAGTATTCAAGAGAATGGTGACCGCGTCATAATGAAAGAAATGTTTGAAGGTTGCTTTCCCAAAGTCAAAGGAACGGAAGCGATAGTCATTCGTACCATGCCCAATGATGATTTAAAATTGACGACTAAACACTCTGGTGCAAATCCTCCCTTTCTGCACCACGAAGCAATGGAATATTTAGTTGAACAAGGTGTCCGTCACGTCTTAATTGACTTACCTTCTGTTGACCGCGAGGAAGATAAAGGTTTACTCTTAGCACACCACGCTTTCTGGAAATATCCAAATACAGTCGCTGAAAAACGAGAAGATTGTACGATAACCGAACTTATTTTTGTTCCAGATGAAATCAAAGACGGACAATACTTGTTACACATCAGCATAGCAAGTTTTGAAATGGATGCTTCGCCGTCCAAACCTGTTCTGTATGAACTGAAAACCCCAAAATAAGTCAGATGACTGAAATCATTTCTGAAGGCATAAATTATACACTCTATCTCTCTGTCCCGCTGGCTTTGATTGGCGGACTTTTGTATCATTTTTTGCCTTATAGTCAACAATCTCGTTGGTGTTTCTCAGGACTGATGTTTCTTTTTGCCTTGGCGTTGACGCGTATTATTTTAATCCGAAGCGGTTGGATGGAAGCGCGACCAACTACTTTTTTTATTCCTATCTGGTATACGCTTTCTTTTGGTGTTTTGATTTTTTATGGGGTTAAAATGCGTCTTTACCCAGCTTATCGGATGCGCTTGACAGATTTAAAACACTTCTTCATTCCTATTTTACAAGCTATTTTCTTTTGGTGGTTGGCATTTAAGCGGGATAGTTATAAACTCGGATTGCTAGATGATTTTATTCCAACCTACTATAAGCCATTGGAAGGTGGACTTTTTATTATTTTATTCTTCTCCTATTTAGCACTGGCGTTTCGTTATGTGAAGTTCAAGCAAGCGACTTTAAGAAAGCGACAACGTGTAGCTGAAGCTGAGCAATTAGAAGGAATGCGCCGCATGATAAAAGTCCTTTTCTTCCTCGGAGGTATCAATACTTCCTATATTCTTTCTGACTTTTTTGCGTGGCAATTTATGGGTTTGAATCTTTACACAGTTAAAGGGTTTGCCTCTTTGAATGACTTATCTTTTGCTACAATGGGGCTTTGGTTGGCTTGGTTTGCATGGAAAGAGAGAAAAAGTTTGCAGAAATTTGCGAAAAATTCT
>CALDUB010000210.1 GCA_937923465.1 uncultured Saprospiraceae bacterium | reverse complement strand
CCTCTTCTTTTCTGCGTTTGCTTGCGTGAGTAAAAGGGCTTGCCTACAAAAGAAGCAAAAGAGCATTCCCGATTAAAATACGGAACAGGCTAAAAACGCACATTTTTGACATCCATGAACAAAAGAGAATTCAGAAGCAATTGAGCGGTTATTTTTTTTAGAATTGAACTCAATCAAATGTGCTATTGAGTGGTCCAGCCAGATACCTAAATTATTTGACGGAGAACGAATTATTTTTAGTTTTCATTTTAATGATTATTTTCAATTCGTCCACGATTGGTTCTTAACAAAGCTTTCGTTTTATCAAGGTATTCTTCTATTTATACAAGACTCTATTGGGTTTTTATTGGTCAATTAATTTAACATCTTTTTCATCTTTATATCTGGTAATGAAAATCAGCATATCCAAGTGACCTTAATCATCAGACAGTTATGGGACAAGGTCTAATATTGTGGGATGTTATAATAAGTTAGATACAACTCGTCTAACCTTATTGTATTTATCTCGCGTCCTTACTAGTTTGGTAGATGAAACGACCCAAAGATTAGTTATAATATGAAGAAACTACAACTTGAAATACCAGTATTACTGCCTGAGGCAATAGATGAAAAGGATTATTGCATTCAAAAATTGGTAACCAGTCTCAAGGAGGAAAATGGTATTGATAAGGTTCATATTAAGGATTCCAAACCCGCAAAAATCTGCATTCATTATAACCCTGAAGTTATTGCGATAAAAAAGGTGCAACAAATTGCGATGAAAAGTAGTGCTGTTTTAACACACCGCTATAAACACCTTTTAGTAGAAGTAAAAGGATTTAAACATCCTCGACATGCCCGAAGAATTGAACAGATATTGAGAAAAAAGAATGGAATAGCCAGAGTATCGTCTTCGTCTTCAGGTATTTTAGAAGTGGAGTGGGATTCTAATTTAATTAGTCAATCGGAAGTTATTTCTAATATTGAGAAATCAGGTTTAAAAATTATTCATATTAATAATGGAAAAGAAGAAAGTAAGGAAGAGGAGTACAATCACCATGCTCCTACATATCTAAATTTTTTAGGAGAAAACACCGAACTCTATTTTGCCATAGGTAGTGGTATTTTTTTGGGATTGGGAGTATCCTTTTCTTTTCTTAAGAGTGTTCCTGAGGTTTTGCCGATAGGGCTTTTTATTTGTGGAGCAATCCTTGGCGGATTTTTTACTTTTATTACAGCAGGTAAAGATATTCTGCGCGGCAAATTTGAAATAGACTTTTTGATGTTATTTGCAGCCGTTGGGGCCGCAGCTTTAGGTAAATGGGGTGAAAGTGCACTACTACTTTTCTTATTTAGTTTAGGACATGCCTTGGAGCACTATGCCATGAAGCGTGCAAGGAAATCTATTGCAGCTCTTTCAGATTTAACGCCACCTATGGCATTAGTGAAGCGAGAGGGTGAAGTAATAGAGATAGGAGTTGAACAATTAATATTAGGAGATATCATAGTGATTAAACCTAACTCAAAAATAGCTGCCGACGGTGTGGTCAGTAAAGGAACAAGTACGGTTGACCAAGCGCCTATTACTGGAGAAAGTGTTCCCGTTGATAAACGTCCAAGTCAGCAATGGGAGGCTGTAGATGATGTCAATAAATTACCTGCTGAACATCGGATTTTTGCAGGTACGATAAATGGCAGCGGAGTATTGGAAGTGAAAGTTTTAAAGCTAGCAAAAGATAGTACTCTCTCTCGATTAATAACTCTGGTTAAAGAAGCCGAAGCTCAAAAATCTCCAACACAGCATTTGACCGATAAATTTGAAAAGTATTACGTTCCCGTAGTTTTGATTGTGGTTCTTCTGTTATTATTTGCTTTTTTAATTATTGATGAGACCTTTTCTCAGAGTTTTTATAGAGCCATGTCGGTTTTAATTGCGGCATCTCCTTGTGCTTTAGCTATCTCTACTCCAAGTGCCGTTTTGGCGGGTATAGCCCGAGCTGCTCGTCAAGGTGTTTTGATAAAAGGAGGAAGACCGTTAGAAGATTTGGGAGGAATAACTGCCATTGCTTTTGACAAAACAGGGACACTGACTGAAGGAAAACCTAAGTTGACCAATGCTATTCCGTTTGGAAATATATCTAAAGAGCATCTCTTAAAAGTTGTGGTAGCAGTAGAAGCATTGAGTGACCATCCATTAGCGGCAGCTATAGTAGAAGGCGGCAAAAAAGAATTAGGAGAAGTGGAGATTTCAGAAGCCGAAAACTTAAAAGCTCTGACAGCAAGAGGTATTAAAGCAACTTGGGAAGGTAGTATTGTTCATGTCGGCAATCGTAGACTTTTCGAAGAATTAACGGGGGAAAAAGTGCCTGTTGAAATCGACGAAAAGATGTCCACACTTGAATCTGGAGGGCATACTGCTATGATTATTCATCAAGATAAGGAATATTTAGGAATCGTTTCGGTTATGGATATTGCACGTCCTGAAGCGATTGCGACACTTGCAGCATTGAAGAAAATGGGGATTAAAAGAATGATTATGCTCACAGGAGATAATCAAAAAGTCGCTGATGCCATTGCAAAAACCATAGGTATTACAGACCCTATGGGGAGCCTTCTTCCTGAAGATAAAGTAAACGCTATTGAAGAATTAAAGAAAGAAGAAGGTAGTGTCGCTATGATAGGGGACGGGGTAAATGATGCACCCGCTATGGCAAAAAGTACAGTAGGTATTGCCATGGGAGCCGCAGGTTCGGATGTAGCTCTGGAAACTGCTGATATCGCCTTGATGGCTGACAAATTAGATAATCTGCCATTTGCCATTGGTCTGAGTCGAAAAGCAAAACGTATCATTAAACAAAATTTAATTATCAGTTTGGGGATGGTCGCGATTCTTGTTCCTTTGACGGTTATGGGAATGGTGGAGATTGGACCTGCAGTTGTGGGACATGAAGGTTCAACGATGGTAGTGGTTTTAAATGCATTACGGTTGTTGAGGTATAAGTAATCGGACATAATTATTTGGATAAAAGATATGCCATATTTACTTTTCGCAATTGCACTGATAATCAGAAATTTATTTTCTTTTAACAAATACAAATATGGCATATCATAAACTCTAAAATAAATTTATCCGACTACTTAATACTGCTGATAGGTGCAGTTATACTGTTGTCCAACTTACGAGAGGTGTTTTTCTAAAGTCAGACAGTACAAATTCCAAGAAAACCTAAAAAACTATGTCTGTGACATAAGATTTTGGGTCAGATTTACCAAGAATTAATAGCTCGCAATACGTTTGATAAAAGGCGACATGACTGCAGGACAAAATATTTTAAATGTCCTCCAATATGTTGATTTACCTTTAAACCTCCGACGGCGCCTTCCCATAAAACCCTTTAAAAGTCTTAGAAAAATAACTAATACTCGAAAATCCAGTCTTATAAGTCACCTCCGTAATATTCAAATCATTACTTTTATCCTGCAACAATTCCATCGCTTTGCGCAGACGAATTTCCTTTATCATCTCACTAATCGACTGGTCGGTCAGCGCTTTGAGTTTTCTATAAATATGCATTCGACTGTATCCGAAATGTTTCCCGATAACGTCGCCATTCAAGTCTGTTCTTTCGATATTTTCAATAATATAAGTTCGGATTTTTTTCACAAAAGCATCTTCTTTTTGATAGAGGTCTTCATTCGGAAATTCTGCACCGTTTCTGTAGCGACTGTGTAAGATTTGGCGTATTTCAATTAATTTATCAATTCTGAGCGATAATTCCCGAGGACTGAAGGGTTTGGTCAGATAAGCGTCTGCACCTCTTTTGAGTCCTTGCAGGCGATTCTCTAAAGAAGATTTTGCCGTCAGTAATATCAATGGGATATGAGAAGTCGGGAGATTATTACGGATAGCTGTTGTCACGTCAAATCCATCCTTTCTCGGCATCATAACATCCGAAATAATAAGGTCAGGAATGAGTTCAAATGCTATTTGAATTCCTTCTTCACCGTCGTACGCAGTAATGATGTTATATTTTTCCATATCAATACAACTACGAATATAATCATGGATGTCCTCGTTGTCTTCAATTATCAGTACATCTAATTTTGAGCGCTGCCAAATAGGATTTTCTGAAGAGATAGCTAAACTCGGTTCGGTTGTCGATAAAGCAGGTAATAACAAGGCAGGAGTAGGTAATGCTTGCTCTTTTTCAACAAAAACTTGACTTTCAGTAAGTTCTAAAACAGGTAATGAAATTTTAAATTGAGTTCCTTCGCCCAATTGACTCGTAACATCAATACTTCCGCCAAGTAAATCAACCAATTCCTTAACTAAGGAAAGACCAATTCCTGTCCCTTCATTTGCTCGGGTAGTAGTCCCGTCAGCCTGATAAAAGCGGTCAAATATTCGGGTTAACTGTTTCGGTTTCATTCCAATTCCAGTATCTTCTACTCTTATCAAAATCTTATCAACAGCAGCTTTCTCCAAAAAAAGTTTCACTGTTCCTTCTTCTTTTGTAAATTTCAGAGCATTGGACAATAGATTAAACAAAATTTTATTCAATTTGCCTTTATCAAACTGTGTTTCCCAATCGGTTTCGGAAGTGATGAAATCGAGTTTCTGACGTTTTTTCTCTGCCATAGGAGCGAACTGCTCAGCTAACTCTTCGATAAAAGAAACAATATTTCCTTTACTAACCTCCACCTTCATTTTTCCGCCCTCTATCTTAGAAAGGTCAAGCATTTGATTGATGAGAGAGAGTAGGTGTTGTGCATTTTTTGAAATACCCCATGATTTTTTGCGCTCAGAAATGGGAATTGCATCATTTTGAGCCATCTGCATGGACGGACCTAAAATTAAGGTTAAAGGTGTACGCAGCTCATGTGTGATATTTGAGAAGAATCGCGTTTTGGCTTTGTCCAACTCTTTTAATTCTTCTGTTTGCTGCTGAATGGTATGTGTACGATTTTTTACTTCAATTTCTAATCGTTCACTTTCTTGACGAAGGCGCGTTTCTCTACTAAGAACATAAGCGTAGATTAAACCGATACCCGCTAATGTCATTATCCCGATAAACCAAAATTGTAAGTAAAAAGGCTTTAAGACACAAATCGGAATAATCAATTCTTGCTCAGACCATCCTTTTGTTAGGTTTTTACCTTTGATTTTTAATGTATAATCTCCATAGGGCAAATTAGTAATGCGCAAATAATTTTCCTCAATTACTCTTTCTCGCTCGTCAAAGCCTTCAATTTTATAGGCGTAGCGGTGACTTTTAGGTTTATCAAAGTCAAGTAGGGCAAAGTGCAACTCCAGTAATTTGTCTCCCGGATGAATATTAATGGAGTGCTCATTTTGAAAACCGTCGGTTTTGTCCGTCATTTCGGCTTTACCGTCTTCCAAAAGCTGAAAACCAGTTAGCTTTATCGGTACATCAAGTCTTTTTTTATCTAAAAAATCTTTTGGCTGGAAACTAATCAAGCCCGCGAAACCTCCGAAGTAAAAAGTACCATCTTTAGCTCTATAATGAGCCGAAGTATTGAACTCATTATGAGGTAGTCCGTCTTTTTTAAAAAAGGTTTTTATATGAAAATCAGTGGTGTCTATTCGCATTAAGCCCATATCGCTCGAAACCCATAAAAAGCCAAATTCATCGGGATAAACAGCGTAAGTATAATCATTAGATAAACCATCGACAGTAGTAAATTGTCGAAATGTTGACGGCTGATTTTCATTCAAAGATGGTTGCCAGTTAATAATACCACCACCGGAAGTTGCCAACCAAAAATCACCTGCTGAAGTTTCCGTAATATGTTTAATATTATCAAAAGGTAAGTCACCGTTTTCTGAATGAAATCGGTGAATAATTCCTTTGTTTTTTTTCAATAAATAAATGCCTTCCTCGGTTGCTATCCAAGTACCCGTTTTGTTTTTATAAAAACCATAAACGGAAATATTCTTTAATTCTTCAAATTCATTATACGTATCAAAAGCACGACCTTCGTTTTTATGGATATCAAAATAAGAAAGACCTTTTTGACCACCCAAAATGAAGATGCTCGGTTCATCTGTTTCAATAGCAGAGAGTGTCGGCGAATATTTTTTCCAAGGATAGGAAATACTTTCTTGCCCTGTTCTTAGATTGAAATTAACCCCTGCTATGTAATTAAGATACGTTCCAGAGTGTAGAAGACTATCCCTGTAAATTAAAGGATAGGTTCCGTTTTTTGAAGTTAACTTTTTGACTTCCTCCGTTTCGTGATTGTATTGAAAAATTTTGTTGATTAGAAAATAGATAT
>CALDUB010000209.1 GCA_937923465.1 uncultured Saprospiraceae bacterium | reverse complement strand
CGACTCAAAAGACTCTTATCCATTTTCTCTAAAGCATATTCTTTAGTTACTACGAATGTCTTTGTGTCTTTTTGTGAAGGCATTTCAAACATAGCATCTGTCATGATGGCTTCACAAATAGAGCGCAGACCACGTGCACCAATTTTATATTCTAATGCTTTGTCAGCGATTAAGTCCAAAACTTCATCAGAGAAAGTAACTTCAATACCTTCTAGAGAAAATAGTTTTTGATACTGTTTGATTAAAGCATTTTTTGGTTTTGTCAAAATAAGACGTAAAGTCTCTTTATCTAATGGCTCCAAGTGCGTTAATACTGGCAAACGACCAATCAACTCTGGAATTAAACCAAAGGCTTTTAAATCTTTGTGCGTCACATAACGAATAAGATTTTCCTTTTCCATCATACGCATTTTCGTATCCGCTTTATCTTGGAAACCAATAACTTGGGTATTCACACGTCGCGCAATTAATTTTTCGATACCGTCAAATGCTCCTCCACAAATGAAAAGGATATTTTGAGTATTGACTTTAACCAACTTTTGCTCTGGGTGTTTACGTCCGCCTTGTGGTGGTACGGCAACTTCTGTTCCTTCCAACATCTTCAACATCCCTTGCTGTACGCCCTCGCCACTTACATCACGTGTGATAGAAGGGTTATCTGATTTACGTGCAATTTTGTCAATTTCATCAATATAAACGATGCCCATTTCAGCAGCTTCTACATCAAAATCACACACTTGCAACAAACGACTTAATATACTCTCCACATCTTCTCCTACATAACCCGCTTCTGTAAAAACAGTCGCATCTACGATAGAAAAAGGTACATTTAAGTGACGTGCGATAGTACGCGCCATCAAAGTTTTTCCTGTTCCTGTTGAACCAACGAAAAGGATATTAGACTTTTCGATTTCTACACCATCATCTGACGGTGGCTGTGCCAATCTCTTGTAGTGATTATATACAGCAACAGACAAATATTTCTTTGCTTCATCTTGCCCAATAACGTACTCGTCCAAGTGTGCCTTTAAAGACATTGGTGTTGTACCTTTTTGCAATTTAAAGTTGTGATTTTTTGCTTTTTGGGCAGTACTTGGCTCTCCTGCTACTTTTCCGTCTTTTTTGCCACCATACAACTCTTCCTCCAATATTTCTGTCGCCTGCTCTACGCATACTTCACAGATGTGTCCGTCTATACCAGCAATCAATAAGAGTGCTTCTGACTTGTCTCGTCCACAAAACGAACAGCGATATCCCTGTTTATTCTTACGCATATCTTTAAAAGGATTATTTTTCATTCTTTTTTAGGTATGAAGTTCTCTTCAAAGTTTGTTTTAGTTAATTATCAATAGCTTTCTAGGATAGAACAACATAATAACCAATAAGACAATAACTATTTTAGTTTACTCAAAATTCTTCTGCAAGTTACAAAAAAAAGCGGTTTGAATCTTCCAATGAATCATCAAACCGCTTTTGTCGTAATTCAATAGACTATTACTTACGCTTTTTCGCGCGTCAATACCTCATCTACCAAACCGTATTCTTTTGCTTCTGGAGCAATCATCCAGTTGTCACGTTCACAATCTGCCGCGATTTTATCATATGGCTGACCTGTGTGATTAGATAAGATATCATACAATTCTTTCTGCATCTTTTTGATGAGTTTGTATGAAATTTCCATATCCGTCACCTGTCCTTGCATACCACCTAATGGTTGGTGAATCATCACGCGAGAGTGAGGAAGCGCAGTACGCTTACCTGCTGCACCTGCAGATAATAAAACCGCACCCATAGATGCTGCCAAACCTGTACAAATAGTTGCGATATCTGGGCTCACGTATTGCATTGTATCATACATACCTAAACCAGCGATAACACTACCACCTGGGCTATTGATAAACATTTGTACATCACGCTTTGGGTCAGTACTTTCCAAGAAAAGTAACTGTGCTTGTACTACATTTGCTACATAGTCTGTCACGGCAACTCCCATAAAGATGATGCGGTCCATCATCAAACGAGAGAAAACGTCCATTTGCGCGACATTTAGTTGACGCTCTTCGATAACTGCTGGCGTAAAACCTTGAATATTAGGCATACTTGGTGCTTGACCAAAAGTAGGAATATTAGGGATATTACGTGGAGTAGTTTTTTCTACATATTTTTCTAAGTGCATGCTACTCATATTGAGGTGCTTAGTAGCATACTTCATAAATTCATCCTGATGAAACATAGGTTCTATTTTATATTAATTTTGAATTTTTAATGAAAATTTTTGAATGAAGCCAAATGCAATACTCAATATTTAACCAAAATCCAATACTTAAAACGTTAATATTTCACTTTCTCAAAAAAAGAGATTTTGAATAATATCAATAACCGATAAAGGTTCAATCATTCAAAATTAACTTTTTGTACGAAAGTAAAGAATAAACGCTTGAAGACGGTCATAGTTGCAAATCTCGACAAAAAACAAAATGACGATTTACAAAACATGTGTTTCATAAATCGTCATTTTAAGATTTCGGTTGATTTTATTCTTCCTCTTCCGCAGCGCGTTCTGCTGCCATTTTCTCGTTCAACTCAGTTACTACAGCGTTTAATTCTTCGATAGTAACTTTCTTTTCTTTCAACTTCAAGTCATCTTTTACTTTGTCCATTAAACGGTCAGTTGCGATATTATTCGCAGCATCTTCTACCATTTTTTGGTCTTGCATCATACGACCGACAGTTTGCTGAATCATTGCCGCATCTGCATATCCACCCATGTATTGGCGGATTTGATTTGCAAAGTGCTCGTTTAAGTCTTCTTGTTCTACTTTGATTTCGTACTTGTCAAAAAGCTGACCACGTACCAAAGTCCAACGCAAGTTATCTGCAAAGCCTTCGTAACCTTCCTCTATAATCTCAGGTGTATTATCTTCACTCTGAGTCATCAAGAAACGCTTCATAAATGCATCAGGCAAAGGCATTTTAGGCCCATTCACCTCCATTAAGCGGTCTTGGATATCGCGGAACAATAAAGCATCTGCTGTTTTATTGTAACTTTTTCCAATTTCACTTTCTAAAAAAGTACGCGCTTCTGCTTCTGTCTTTACGTCTTCACCAAAAGTCTTTGTAAAAAACTCTTCGTTTAGTTCCGCTTCTACTATGCGACTTACTTCGATGATAGTAGCTTCGTACATTTCACCAGTCTCATCTTCTTCGCCGATACCTAACATGTATTTTTTTACATAATCAGCCTCAGTGTCTTTTTCTACTTCAAAAACATTGAAAGAAACAGTATCACCTACTTTTTTCTTTAACAACTGCTTTTTCAACTTATCATTATCAATTCTATCCCACAACAAGCTGAACTCATTCTGGATACCATCTTCTTTTACTTTCTTACCGTCCAACTCTTTTGCGTCGAACTTCACCATGTCGCCTTCAACGATTTTCTCTTCGTCAAGAACACGTTCGCCTGCACGTTTGCGTGCATTAGCGATTTCCTCGTCGATTGTTGTTGCTGGAATTTGAGTAGCGTAGTAGTTGAAAGCTTTTTTCTTATCGATACCAGTTACTTTGAATTCAGGTTTCAAACCAATTTCGAATTTGAATTCAAAATCTTCTAAGTTGCTTACACTAAAAGAATACTGCTTCTGGTCTTCTGTTGGAATAGGTTGACCAAGGTACTTATCGCCGCCTTCTTCCATGGTTTTCACCATTTCGTCTTGCATCAAATCATTGATGATGTCAGCTAACATCGACTGTCCGTAGTTCTTTTTAATAAAAGACATCGGCACTTTTCCTTTACGGAATCCTTTGATTTGAGCTACTTTACGCGCCTCTTTGAGCTTATTGTTCAATTTTTGCTCGTAGTCTTCGCGCGGCACACTGACCGTGATGACCGAGGTAAGGTTGTCTGTATTTTCTGTGACTACGTTTGGCATAGTTTCCTTGATTTTTTCTGAATGAAAAATAGTTAATAAAAATTATCTCATTTCAGATTATATTATATTGAAAAAATATCGCAACAAAAAAAAGCGATTGCCAATGATTGACAATCGCTTTTGAAAAAAGTTCTGAAGTAGTTAAGAATTTTTAAAAATTCAAGGCTAGTTCAGTAGTACGGGTGGAGGGACTCGAACCCCCACGCCTTGCAGCACCAGATCCTAAGTCTAGCATGTCTACCAATTTCATCACACCCGCGTAAAATAATTGGAATTACTTAGTCCAAGTTCAAAAAGGCTTAAAAACCACTAAAACTTTTCCTTTACTTTCTTTCAAGTATTAAATAATATTCCAATGTCGATTTGTCGCAGCTTTGAAAGCTATTTTCAAAGCGGGCGCAAATGTACGTTTTTTTTATAAATACAAGAATAAAAAAAGCATAAAAAAATAATTTCTTTCCTTTTTCTACAAATTAATACAAAACTTCCTCTTTAAAAGTTCCATTTTATATAATTACTGCTTATTTCTTGTGAATAAAGCGGCTTTTTGTGGGTAATTAACGTTAGATTTGTATAGCGTACAAATGAGTTTTACTTGCAAAGCTATTTGAATTTAAGTATCTCTTATGTGAGAGATATAAAGCAAAGACTTAAGTGAGTCTCATTTCGAGTACACAAATAACTATAAGGAACGCGACAGAAGGTGATATTGAATAGTTTTGATTAGCGAATAAGTTGTAGTCATTCAAAATTCAAAATTCAGCATTCAAAATTAATTCCAATAAAATATCGGCGATATGACCGAAACAGTAGACATACAAAAGAGAGAAGAAGAAGATAAGCGCTTAATTATAGCAGCTTATCGAAATTTGCTGCGCACGCTCGATGGTAAAATGGATGATAGTGATAAGAAAAACATCCGAAAAGCTTATGAGTTAGCAGTAGATGCACATAAAAAACAACGCCGTAAATCGGGAGAACCTTATGTTTTACATCCGATAGAGGTCGCTCGAATTACTGTGGATGAAGTAGGGCTGGGACCAACTGCTGTCATTTGCGCTTTGCTGCATGATGTGGTAGAAGACACTGAGGTGACTCTAGACGATATTCGCGAAAAATTTGGAGATAAGGTCGCATTGATTGTCGATGGTTTAACCAAGTTGGATGCATCTTATAATGCGGATAGTCCACAAGCCGAAAATTTCAAGAAAGTCCTGACCACCTTGGTGGAAGATGTGCGTGTTGTTTTGATAAAAATGTCTGACCGTCTGCACAATATGCGAACGCTAGGTTCAATGCCGCGTCACAAACAGCTGAAAATTGCAGCAGAGACAAGTTATATATATGCGCCTTTGGCGCACCGTTTAGGACTTTACTCTTTTAAAACAGAGTTTCAGGATTTATGCATGAAAATCACAGAGCCTGATACTTACTATTCTGTTTCCAAAAAATTACAAGAAACTAAGAAATCTCGGGAGCAATATATTGAAGAATTCATTGCACCACTGCGTTCTGAATTGGATGAAATTGGCGTGCCTTACCGTATCTTAGGACGACCAAAGTCTATTTATTCTATCTGGAATAAAATCAAAACGAAAAAAGTACCTTTCGAAGAAATATACGACCTTTTTGCGGTACGCATTATAATAGATGTGCCACCTAAGAAGGAAAAGTCTTTTTGTTGGATGGTTTATTCGACCATTACTGATATTTATCGCCCGATACCTGAGCGATTAAAGGACTGGGTGACGACTCCCAAAGCGAATGGATATGAAAGTTTGCACACAACTATTATTGGTCCTAAAGGGCGATACGTAGAGGTGCAAATTCGCTCTGAACGTATGGATGAAATCTCAGAAAAGGGATTTGCGGCGCACTGGAAATACAAAGGTGTCAATGGCCAACCAGATGTTTTTGATACTTGGTTGGATTCGGTGCGGGATATTTTAGAGAATGGCAATGAGAATGCAACAGAGTTCATCAATGACTTCAAAACAAACCTTTTCTCTGAAGAGGTTTATGTTTACACTCCAAATGGTGATATGAAAGTCTTGCCTAAAGGCGCGACGGCATTGGATTTTGCCTTTTCGATACATACGGATATCGGTTATCATGCAACGGCGATTAAAGTTAATAAGAAACTCGTCCCAATGGGGCACACGCTTGAAAACGGCGACCAAATCAGTGTAACGACTAATCGCAGTCAAAAACCATCAGAGTCTTGGCTCAAAATGGTGGTGACGGGAAAAGCGCGCTCTAAGATTCGCTCAGCGATGAAAGAAGAACGCCGCCGTCAAGGATCGTTTGGTAAGGAATTATTGCAACGAAAGTTCAATAATATGAAAGTGGATTTTGACTCCGCAGTGGAAGCCCTGGTAAAGTTTTTTAATTATCCAAATCATGCAGATTTATACTTTGCTGTGGCAATGGAGGAAATTAACCTTATCAGCACACTTAAGAAATTCAAGGTTGAGACAGGTAAATTAGTTCAAATAGTTGAAGAGAAAAAGGAAGAAGAAAGAAAAGTACCAGTCAAAGGAAGCCGCGTACTCAAACGTTTTTCGGGTACGCCGAAACTACTAATTGGGGGAGAGTCTTCTGAACAATACGAGTATTCTTTTGCAACTTGCTGTAAACCTGTTTTAGGAGATGATATTTTTGCGTATATTACAGCAACGGCAGGTATGAAAATCCACCGTGCGAATTGTGCGAATGCAGAACACTTAATGGCAAATTATGGTTATCGCATCTTAAAAGCAGAGTGGGTGAGTGGTGCTAATTCTGAATTTACGGCGGAGTTAATCATCACAGGAGTAGACGACGGACCTGGTGTTATTCAAAAGTTGACGCGACAAATTAATGACTTGGATATCAATATTCGCTCGTTTAATATTAGTGGAAACGAAGGGTATTTTGAAGCCAAAGTTGGACTTTTTGTAACGAATACAGACCAATTAACGCTGGCTGTTAAGAGTTTGCAAAACTTAGATAACGTTTCGACTGTTATCAGAGAAGAGGTTTAATACGGTGGACGATAGACGGGTGCTTCGCTTGGCGGTAGACGGAATGTGATGAGAACGCGAGAATAGACAATATTCAGTTAACAATAGACAATTAAAGAATGGTAATTAAGAATCCAGATGTGATAATTGAAGAGGTGAAGGATATTTTTTCTAAACACTTGGAAAATTCGAAGTCGAGAAAAACACCAGAGCGGTTTGCGATTTTAGAGGAAATCTATCGTCGCAATGACCACTTTGATGCGGAGGCTTTGTACATCCACATGAAAAATCAGAACTATCGGGTAAGTCGTGCGACGGTTTATAACACTTTGGACTTGTTGGTGAGTTGTGATCTGGTGAAAAAGCATCAATTTGGTAAGAACTTAGCGCAGTATGAAAAATCTTATGGTTTTAAACAACATGACCATTTGATTTGTGAAGATTGTGGAAAGGTTTTAGAATTTTGTGACCCGCGTATTCAGCAAATAAAGGAGATGATGGGCGATATTTTGAAATTTAATATCACGGCGCACTCTTTGAATTTGTATGGGAACTGTGCGGGGGCGTGTGAGAGAACACAAAAGTAAATATGAAATATGAAATTTTCTTACTTCGTGTTTCTATACTAGGTTAAACGCACGAATACCTTGTTAGAAAATAAGGTATTAGAAATTCTACCTTTATGGGATGAATTTAGTGAAAATATTTGAGAATGTACCTGATTACAGAACGGAGAGTCTGATTTTTTATCCTTTGAGTGAAATCTTAATAATTTCATTGTGTGCCGTTTTAAGCGGAGCAGACAATTTTGAAGAGATTGCAGAATATGGTAAAGAAAAAGAAGATTTTCTTAGTCAATTTTTAGAATTGCCCCATGGAATACCTTCTCATGATACCTTTCGGCGCACATTTCAAAACATAGAAGTAGCATCGTTTGAAGATTGCTTACGTAAGCAGTCGAAAGAAATACTTGAAGGCTTGGACAGTTATCAAATAAACATTGACGGAAAAGTGCTGAGAGCAACGGGTAAAAGAGGAAAGAAAACAGCAGCTATTTGTATTGTAAGTGCTTGGGCAGCAGAACATTGTCTGTCGTTGGGACAATCAAAAGTGGATAAAAAGAGTAATGAGAAAACAGCTATTCCCGAAATTATAAAGACCGTAGATGTAAAAGGACATTTGGTTAGTATCGATGCAATGGGATGTGATAGAAAAGTAGCTTCACTGATTCGATTTTATGAAGGTCACTATCACTTAGCCCTGAAAATGAATCAAAAAGGACTGTATGAAGAAGTACATGATTGGATGAAAAAGCATAAACTTATTATGGATATTCACAGTGATATAGACTATGTAGGTGGTAGAATAGAAAAACGAGTGACCTATGTTTGTAATGATTTAACTTTTATCGATGAAGCGAAAAACTGGAAGGACAGCAGAACAGTCATTATGATAGAGTCAGAGAGGAGTTTTAAGAATGGAGTAACAAAAACGACAAATCATACACGTTTTTATATTAGTAGTAAAGATGAAAACGCAGAGTACTTCTCTAAAGTCACTCGCAATCACTGGAGTATTGAAAACCAATTACATTGGTACTTAGACGTTGTTTTTGATGAAGATAGACAGCGTTTAAAAGAAGGAAATGCTCCAGAAAACATGGCTATTCTTAGAAAATTAGTCTTACAAACTTTACTCAGAAATAAAGGAACAAAATCTATGAAAACTTTTAGAAAAAAAATCGCTTGGAATGAAAGTCTATTGATTGATGTCCTTTCAGATTTCTAACACAGTGTTCGTGCGTTTAACCTATTTTTTATATGAGTACTTGTTATTTAATGTATGCCGCACAAGGTAAGAACTATTGACGAAAGTGTATAATACTTTTTTTGAAAAAAATGAATGTCACCTTTACTTAAATCTTCAAAAATCGTGGAAAATCACACGAAATAT
>CALDUB010000208.1 GCA_937923465.1 uncultured Saprospiraceae bacterium | reverse complement strand
TATGTTAAGAAATCCCAACGTAAATAAAAAAGATATAATGACTTTTATTGAAACATGTAAATTTATTAGTCAGAAAATGTGGCTAGACGAAAAAATAAAGGAAAGAAAATTTTAATAAAACTTTGTTTACAGTGTATTAATGTCTTAAAGTAGAACTAAGAAAGGCGACTTGAATTAACAAGTCGCCTTTTTGACGATTAAGAATCAAGTCTAAGTATATAAGTACACTCAGTTACAATTATCCGCCAATGATATCTTCGATGCCGAAGAAATCTAAAATTCTCTCTAAAATGCTCATAAGTCAGAGTTTTAATGGGTTAAAAAATATGGGTTTAAGCTGTCCCAAAAGGGGACTTTTATTTTAGGTGCGGACATAGGAATTCTAGCCTTCTATATGGCAATGCATTTAGAAATATTGACTGAATCGGAGACCTGTATCCGTTGAGTTTACTACGTTGAAAAAGAAAGCGATTTATGAGCTGCGCTTCTGGTATAAAAACAAATAATACGACCTTTGAGTTCCTAAATGAGAGCTTATTAGTCGACTAAACTCAAGGACTTGTAGAAAGAAGAAATAAAAAAAATGAATAATGAAGTTGCTTGTTGAGGAGGAAAAGAGAAGAATTGTATATTTTTTTTACATATTGTATAATTTTACTTATCGTGCTTTATACAATTGATTAAAAAACAATTATTCATAACAATAAAAATTATACATACCAGTTTTGTTACTTTATGCCAATATTCCAGTCACAAAAAGTGAAAAAAAGATAAAAAAACCTTTATAACTCATAAATTTTAGCTAATTTTGTGGCTTACTATTTGGAACTATTAAATTAAGACAGATTTTATCTACACTAAACATACTACACGATTTGTGGATTTTTATCCCTCAATACTTGCCACAAATCACTTTTTAATTATCGAAACACCGTTGTACATTAGACATCTATTGAAATTTTTGATTTTCTAAAATCCTGTAGCAGGAAATATAGAAAAGATGAAAATTCAGTGATTATTTAGATTTTAAGTTTTTATTTTTTTCTGTTATTTACAGGGGAAAAATTTCAAAGAGCGAGAAGTTTGAAATTTTGAATTAACGACGGGAAACGACATTACGCAATTTCCCTACCTTAAAGGAAAGGAGCGATTTATTCGTTCCATTTAAAGAGAAAATTACACAACTCCGTAAAAATGGATTTACAGTACTTCTTGAATGTGCTTTGGAAGCGCAAATGGTTATTGTTCGTTGTCGGACTAACTGCCGCTGTCTCAGCCTTCTTCTTGGTGGGTCTAACCCCCTATAAGTTTAAGTCACAAGCCGTTATCGAAACCAACGTTTTGAATAACCTTCGTTTGAATGTCTTAAACGACAACCCTTTCTTACAAGAATATCAGACAAAGTCTAAGTTTTCTCAATTGATGCAATTGATGAAAAGTCGCCCGATTCTTAAATTGATGTCGGAAGAGCTTTTATATCATGATCTATCTGCTGACGGAGTCGAAAAGGAACCTTTTCGTATACCCGAAACAGATGAAGATATGTCTTACTCTCGCACCGAGTTAGAAGACTTTATGATTGTTCTATCTTCGTCAAAAGACACGCTTAATGCGCCACGTATGCAAAAGCATAATCGCGTTAAATACAGTGATTTGGCAGAAGCATTTGGTTATGATATTGAGTCTTTAAGTGAAGACCTAGAGGTGAAAAGAAATGCGGACTCAGATTATATTACAGTAGAGTTTACTTCTGAACATCCTGGTTTGTCTTACTTCGCAGTACAAAAATTTTGTGACGAATTCTTAAATTATTACGAGCAAGAAATTGTTGATAATGAGAATTATGACGTTAGACTATTTAGAGAAGAAATGGACGCGAAGGAAAATGAATATAAGTCTATAACTAATCAACTGAATAATTATAGAGACAAGCACAATATCGTAGATATAGAGAAGCAATCAGGAAGTATGATTGAGCGTATATCTGAGTTAAATGTTGCGATACAGAATGAACGTCAAGAAATTTTAACACAGAAAAAAGCCCTCGCTACGGCTACACGTGAGATTAGTAAGATTTCACCTGAAATGAATGACGGTTTTGCTAAAAAGCAATTTTTGAATGAAGAACTAGAGGAAGTTCAGAGAGAAATCAAAAAGCTGAATAATCAGTTCGTCTCGGGCGGAAGAAGAGATAAGTCACTGGCACTAAAATTAGATAATTTGCGTAAACGCCGTGAAGACCTCGGTAAGCAAATGGCAATTTACTCAGTTAGCAATGACCGCTTAGAAAACAGTCGTTTGGATGATTTACTAGCAAAGAAAGTAGATGCAGAGATTGATTTAAAATCGGCGGAAAACTCTTTAAAAGGCTACGAGGCTGAAATATTACGCTTGACAGGCGACCAAAGTCAAATGGTTCGTGATGATGCAGGTTTCAAAAAATTAGAGTCTGAATGGCTTCTGGCTTATGACAATTACAAAGCTGCCAAAAGTAAGTTTGACCAAGCACAAACCAAAGCAGGTATCCAAGAAAATCCTTTGAGTCTTTTTGAAGTACCAGAAGTTCCCGAGAAAGCAGAGCCAAAAAATCGCGCTATTTTAGGAGCATTTGCTGGTGTCGCAGGAACGATACTAACAACGGTATTTTTATTCTTATTAGCGTTCTTTGACAATAGTTTTAGCAGTCCTTCTCAGTTCAAGAAAATGAGCAATTTGCCATTCTTAGGAACGATTAATAAGTTGAAAGACAAGCAATTAGACCTCGGAAGCATATTTGCAGCAACAGACGGACACAAGCAAAATGCCTTTTTTAAAGAGTCTATACGAAAACTGCGTTTTGCAATTGAAGCCAGTGGAGCAAAGACTTTTTTAGTGACAAGTAATAAAGCCCAAGAAGGAAAATCTTTCGTTCTTTTGACTTTAGCTTATGCTTTGAGTTTGAATAATCGCCGTGTTTTGTTGATAGATGCTAACTTCAAAAACAATAGTTTATCTGCGATGTCAAATGTTCCAAATGATGAAAATCCATTGTTAGGAGGAGTTGGACGGGAGAATGCAGTAGCAGGGACAGGTAGTGCAGTAGGAACACAGGCGATGCGTATGGACGGTGTAGATATCATCGGAAATGCTGGAGACAATCGTTCTGCATCAGAAGTCTTAGCGGGGAAAAATTTCCGTTCGGTACTTCGCAATTATGAGTTAGATTACGATTTTATCTTAATCGAAGCTGCTGCATTGAATGAATACAGTGACGCCAGAGAATTATCTCACTTCACTGATAAGGTTATCCTTGTTGCGAATGCCGAAAATAAAATGAAGCATGAAGACGAAGAGAGTTTCTCGTTTTTACGTGGACTAGGTGGTCGTTTCTTAGGTACAGTTTTGAATAAAACAAATTTAAAGAATTTAGGATAATAATAGACTTGTTATTCTGATAAATAATGTCACTGAAGTAACAAGTTTAATGAGAATATAGAGGAGGAACACTATTGCTTTTTTGTTTTCATTAAAGCAACCTCACAACTACACACGAGTACACAACTATTTAAAATGAGCAGCGCAGCAGCGGAAAGAAAATATTGGTTAACATCTGGAATGTTTACACTCTTGCAACGTTTTGGTGTGCAATTGTTTGGACTTGGTATGGTGCCGATAGTCTTTCGAAGTTTTGGAGATAATAAAGATGCCGCAGGGATTTGGTTCTTGTTTTTGACAGGAGTATCTATCTTGGAGGTTGGGCGTATGGGCTTACAACAGAATGCTTTAATTAAGTATTTATCTGATTGTGAAGACGAAGACTATGCGAAAATTTCGACAGCATCTTTTGTCTTAAATTTCATAGTTACGGGCGTTATGGTTATTGCTTTATTAGCCTTGTCTGGACCAATTGGAGTATCTCTATCAAGTCCAGAAATGACCACGATGCTGCGGATATATTGTTTGACGACAGTACTTCTCATTCCATTTTTTCAGTCCAACTTTATGGGACAGGCAAATTTGGATTTTAAAGGTATGTTTTGGAGTGATTTTACCCGTCAAGGGTTACTTTTCTTCTACATGCTCGTCGTATACATGTGGGGTAGTGGATTAGACTTAGTCACCTTGGCAAAGGTGCAAGTTTTGACTGCCATTGTTGCTTCTGTTATTGCTTATTATTTTGCAAAACCTTACATGCGTTTTAAAAAAGTAATAGATTGGAAGTGGGTAAAAGAACTATTTCGATATGGAAAGTTTGTTATGGGAACAAACTTGAGTACCATGGTTTATAAAAGTATAGACAAGTTTATGTTGGCTTTTTTACTTTCTCCTGCGGCGGTTGCTGCTTATGAGACAGCGATAAAAGTAACGAATATGGCAGAAATTCCAACTTTTAGTATGGCAGCTATACTGTTTCCGCAGTCTGCTCGACGTATGAAAGAAGGAAAAACAGTCATTAAAGAGTTGTATGAGAAAGCCGTAGGTGCTATATTTGCTTTACTGGTACCAGGTATTATTTTTGTACTGATTTTCGCAGAATGGATAGTTTGGATAGTGGCGGGCGAAGATTACTTAGATTCTGCAAATTTATTGCGTTTGACCATACTGTATGGACTGTTTATACCGTTTGCGGTACAATTTGGAACAGTGCTAGACAGCATCGGGAAGCCAAAGATTAATTTTTGGTTTACGCTCGGTGGCGCACTATTAAATATTATTTTAAATTTTGTATTTATTTCGTATTTTGGTATCGTAGGAGCAGCCTACGGCACATTGGTAACTTATTTAATAACCTTTGTTGGTATGCAGTATCTTTTACACAAAATACTCAATGTCAAAGCTTACCGCGTTTTTTACTACATGTTTGATTTTTATGGTCAAATATGGGATATGGTGAAAAAAAAACTGGGCGGGAGTAATGAAAAGTTAGAAAGTTCTAAAGTTTTATAGAAAGAAGATTTTAGAAGTTAGACGCTCTTAATCTTTTAAGAGGTCTAAAATCTGAAATCTAATATTTTTAAGAGTTAACATTTTTCGGATATTACACACATTTTTTAAGCCTTAATGGCTTTGTACTTTTGAAGCAGCTATTTAAACTAATTAATTTCCTGGGAAATTATTTATCAAAAGATACCCCCCTTTCAGGCAGTATCCCCCTTTAGCGTCTGAAATTTTGTTCAAATAACTCCTGATTTGTTAACTAATCAATTCTGATTAGGGACAATTGAGCGACGAAAATTTGTAACTCAAAGAAGTTCTTATTTAGACAATGATTTCACTGTGTGAGAAGAAGAACACCCTTTTTCTGCACTGTAACCAAATTCTCTGCAAGTATTATGACAGACGAACAATTTAAAGATGGGATTAGGTACGCGGAAGACAATTTTATGAACAACCGCGCTCCCCACTTACATGTAGACAAGAAGCTTATTAAAGAAAATTTTGACCTTACGGGTAAGAAAATTCTTGACTTTGGTAGCGGTATGGGAGGTATGAGCCTTTGGTATGCTACTAACTGGGACTGTGAAGTTCACGGGATAGATATTGATGCACATCATGTTACTATTGCGAATGAAGTTAAGAAGAAGCATAATATCAATAATGTCACTTTTGAGGTAAGAAATGTATTGGATACGCCTTTAACTGAAAAGTATGACTACATTTTCTTGAATGATGTGGCCGAACATATTGCTTATCCTATTTTGGAACCAATTTTACAACAATTGGCTGATAGTGTAAGTGAGACAGGACGTGTATTTGTTACTTATCCACCTTGGAAAAGTCCATATGCTTCTCACGTACAGCACGTCACGGGTATCCCTTGGTGTCAATTTTTGCCAGATGCTATCTTATTGCCGATGATTGAGCGCAATAATTTACCGCTTGTTGGTGAAGAGGAAAGTACATTATTAGACTCTTATCATGGACTGAATCACTTAACGCACAAAAAGTTAATTCCTCTAGTGCGTAAGGCTGGTTTAGAAGTAGATTTCCGTAAAAGTCACTGTATTTTGAATAAGCTTGGTCCATTGAAAAATACCAATATCAGAATGTGGCCATTGGATTACCTGATTACAAAAGAATTTTTATTATTGAAACGAGGCAACGCTAAGTCAGAAGGAAAAAGAGGAGGATTGCGAGTTGCCGCTTCTTTTTAATAGCTGTAAAGTTGAAAGGTTATAGAGTTGTATAGTTTTCTCACGATAAGTGATAATTTTACAACTCTATAACTCTGCAACATTATAACTTTTTTGCCTCCCGCTAATGCACTACTATGAGTTTTAAAAATTTAGACATAATTTACTTTACGCTCTTTCCTTGGGACAATGCGTATAGTTCAGTCTCTTTGTCTTTTACACGAGAATTCGTAAAAAACAACCGCGTTTTTTACGTCAACCATCCCTATACTTGGAAGGATTTTATCGCAGGAAGAAATGAAGAGATGGTTAAAGAGCGCAAGAGCGATTTGATTCGTGGAAAAATGCGCTATGAGTCCATTCCAGAATTACCAGAGAATGTAATTGGAGTTCATCCACCGAACACCGTTCCAATCAATTTTTTACCAGAAGGTAAATTATACGAAAGCTTCTACGAGTGGAATAATCGCTTGATACTCAATACAATAAAACAAGTTGTCAAGGACTACGATTTGAAAGACTATATCTATTTCAATTGTTTTAATCCATACTACGCACCTTATTTGCCGCGTCCTGAGTTTCAACCTGCATTGAATATCTATCAGTGCATTGACGATATGACAGGGGAGGACTACACAGCTAGACACGGTGCAAGATTAGAGGAAGGCGCGATAGCGGGTGCGGACGTAGCAGTAGTGACTTCGCATCAACTGTGGGAGTTGAAAAAGCACTTAAATCCTAATGTCTACAAATTGCACAATGCCGTAGACAAAAGCATTTTTGATATTGCTTTGAAGAAAAAATTAGACCGTCCAGCAGAAATCAAGGACGTCAAAACAAAAATCATTGGCTTTACGGGTAATATCAACGAGTATCGTCTGAACTACCCGCTCATCAAAGCTGTCGCCGAAGGGCACCCAGACAAAACCCTTGTTATGGTTGGACCCCTTAATAGTGACGATTATAAAGAACACGGTATTGATAAATTGCCCAATGTGATATTCACAGGAGGGAAACATATCAGTGAACTACCAAGTTATTTGCAGCATTTCGATTGCACGATTATTCCTTTTTATTGTAACAAGTTGACTTCTAGTGTTTATCCACTAAAAATCAATGAGTATTTATCTGCGGGTAAAGCAGTTATATCAACTAATTTTTCGGTTGATATTCGAGGCTTTGCTAAGGATATTTACATTGCGGAAGATGAAGCGGAGTTTGTGAAATTGATAGACAAAGCAATTGCTGAAAATTCACAAGAGCGCATAGATGCTCGCTCGGCTACGGCAGAAACCAATACGTGGACAGCCCGTGTAGGCGAATTTTGGGACATAGTTGGAAAACACATTGACCAAGAAAAATTTGCAAACCAAGAAAAAAGAGAACCTTCAGTCATCGGATAATCCAAAGAGTTGTAAAGTTGTAAAGTTTCAAAGTTGTAAAGTTGCAAAAACTCACAACCCATAACCTCACAACCTCACAACTCCACAACCTTTTTTAGCATGAACTTTTTAAACACCCAGTACCAGGATTTAACAAAAACGGCGGCGGACTTCAAAGAGAAGTACAAAAATGGCGACCCGTTTCCAAACATTTATTTCCAAGATTTTTTCAATCCAGATATGTTGAATGAAGTTTTGGCGGAATTTCCTGATTTGAGTAAAAAAGGAGATATTAAATTTAATACTCCGAACGAAAATAAATTAGCATCTCGCGGTGAGAACCGCTTTGGACCTAAAGCAAAAGCTTTTGCCCACTTCTTGAATTCAGAGCCATTTTTGATGTTCTTACAAGAGTTGACAGGCATTGAAGAAACTTTGACGCCAGACCCTTACTTTGAGGGAGGTGGATTTCATGAAAGTAAACGTGGCGGATTTTTGAAAATTCACGCGGACTTCAACAAGCACCGCAAGACAGGCTTAGACCGTCGATTGAACGTTCTGGTTTATCTTAATCCAGACTGGCAAGAAGAGTGGGGCGGACATTTTGAATTGTGGGACAAAGATATGACGCGTTGTGTGAGTAAAGTACCGCCAATGTTTAATACAATGGCACTTTTCACGACAACTGATTTTAGCTACCACGGCTTACCAAACCCAATCATGTGTCCAGAAGACCGCAGTCGTCGCTCTATGGCGCTGTATTACTACACAAATGGTCGTCCTTCATACGAAGTCAACCAAGGTTTAGAAGACCATAACACACTTTTTAAAGCCCGCAAAGGTGATGACAAAGAAATGGTCGCTTTTAATGGTAAAGAGAAAGTGAAAAATCTAGTCAAAGACTTAGTACCACCAATTTTTATCAAAGGAGCTAAGAGTTTGATGGGGAAAAATGAAACTGAGGTTTAAATAAATATGAAATGTGAAATATGAAACATGAATTTTCTCGTAAGATTCATGTTTCATATTTCATGTTTCATATTTTATATTTAATAAAGTATGCTTTACGGACAAAATAAGCCCGATGAATTTGGGATGACTGGTGGTCAAAGAGTACAAGAATTTATTGTTTTATTTGTTGTCTTCTTGATGCTATTTGGCTGCTTTATGAAAGTGGTTTTTTTGTAGAAATTATTACAAATTTTCTAACTCTCGACAGGAGAGTAAATTTTCTACACACAAGTTTTAGATTTATTACTACACAAGTTTAATAACCTTTATAACCCTACAACTTTACAACCTTTTCGTACTATGAGTGCTATTACAAACGGACTACAATCTATCAGCGACCTGCTGTACAGAAGTTTTTTGCCAGAGAAGTTAAACAACCCTCTTGGCTATGTTCTTTGTATCATTTTTGCACTTTTCACAGCGGCAGTCTTTGCCTTGCTACCTATTAAAATTGCTTTACTTTTTGTTGGACTTATGGTGGGGATTCCTTTGTTGGGAGCTTGCTTTGTTGATTTAAAAGTCGGTGTCGGATTTATCATGATATTCGGTTTTTTCGTCATTATCATGAGTAAATATGTAGATGCCCCCTTTGGAATTGGGCTAGATGCGCTCATTTTTGTCCTTATGTTTAGTCTCATCGTCCAAGTCTCCAAAACCAAAGATATTAGCTTCGCCAAACACCCCATTAGTTACTTTATTCTAGCGTGGATTGGCTACAGTTTATTCCAAGTTTTGAACCCCAGTGCAGCATCTTTAATGGCTTGGTTGTACACTGTGAGAAGTTTGGCGGGCTTGTTGTTTTTATATTTCATAGCGAGTTACGCTTTTACTAGTAAAAAGATTATTTTTAATTCGATAAAAATCATTTTAGGATTAGGTTTAATTGCCGGCTTATATGGTTTGAAACAAGAGTTCGTGGGCTTTTCCTCTATGGAGTTAGCTTGGGTAAATGCTGACCCAAAACGTTATCAACTCATTGTACAATGGTCAAGAATGCGGATATTCTCCCTATTCAGTGACCCGACAACTTACGGTATTTTGAGTGCTTATATTGGTGTGATGTGCATGGTTATTGCAACAGGACCTTATAATTGGGTAAAACGTTCGATACTCATATTCACCGCCGTAGTTTCTATGATGGGAATGGCTTATGCGGGTTCGCGGACGCCATTTGTACTAGTACCAGCGGGCATTCTTTTCTATGTTTTGATGACTCTAAATCGTTATGTTATCATGGCAACAGTGGCAGCCTCGTTGATGTTTGGGGCTTTAATGGTCAAATCAACCAGTAACCCCGTCATCTATCGAATGCAATCTGCCTTCAAACCAGGAGAAGATGCCTCGATGCAGGTGAGAATTGATAATCAAGCACGTGTACAGCCTTTTATTCATAGTCACCCTATTGGTGCAGGTCTTGGAAGTACGGGGGCTTGGGGAGCACGTTTTACGCCAGACTCTTGGTTGGCTAGTTTTGCTCACGATAGTGGTTTTGTTCGTATTGCAGTAGAAGCGGGTTGGTTGGGTTTAATACTTTACATGGCAATGCTTTTCACTATTATGCGTTACGGGATTTACTATTATTTTCGAACGACGGACCCTGCGATTAAAAATATGTACCTCGCTATCACGACAGCCTTCTTTATTTTGGTTTTAGCAAGCTATCCTCAAGAAGCCATTGTAATGCTACCGACCAGTTTGATTTTCTATATTCTTTTAGCGGCTTTAGTTCGTATGAAGGATTTTGATGAAGGCTATCAGGAAGTGTTGCGCAAGGAGGAAGAGGGGAGAATAGTATAAAAAAAATGTATTGTTTTAAAGTTGGATGTTTGGTATGAAATTATACAACCCTACAACTTTTACAACCTTTAAAGAAGTGTTCATTAAAACTTATATTTAAAATTTCGCTGAGTCCGGATGCCAGCAATAAAAATTACTCTTTTGAAAAAGATTTATTTATTTACATTTTTAATGAGCATGAGTCTCGGTAGTGCATGGGCACAGTCGGTCAATTATGCGGACATCGTCACTTCGGAAGAGGCGCGACCACGTAATTTTGAAGCGTATCTAGTACAATTAGCTTGGATGAATACGCCCGAAAACCGTGCTATTGAAACCGAAAAAACAATTGCTGATATTGAAAAGAAAGCAGCAAAATGGAATTGGACAGAAGATATCGGTGCAAGTATGAACGTGAATCCAACAAGTAATATAACGACTATAAATGGGACAGAATTTTTCTTGCCAGGTATTACTTATGGTCTTTCTGTCAATGCGGGTGGTTTATTGACTAGTGGATATGAAAGAAAAATTATTACAGAAAAAGTAAAAATTGCGGAAGCTGAAGTCAATCAACAAAAGTTGAAAATACGCGCTTTGGTTTCAAAAGCCTACCAAAGATATCTGTTAGCCAATGAAATATTAAAATCTCGCTACGAGGCTGAGGAAGATGTTTCGGCAGCTTACACCATCACAAAGGAGCTTTTTAAGAAAAATCGTGTGGATGTGACAGAATATACAAATGCCTCAACAGCTTATTTCGCAGCAGTAGAACAGCGCCAAATGGCAGAGTCTGATATCGAATTGTCAATAATTGATATGGAAGAATTGATTGGCGTGGAATGGAATTCTGTACAGCGATTTGAGGCTGTGTATGGAAAATAATTTGAAGTACGATTTACGATTTACGAAGTACGACCGTGCTGACTTGGACGGGATATGAAGTACTATTTACGAAAGCTGTTTGTACAAGCAAGAGCAGTCATACTTCGTAAATCGTACCTCGTAAATTCTTAATCTGTTTGTACAAGCAAGAGCAGTCGTACTTCGTATTTCGTAAATCGTACCTCGTAAATCCCCTACGCTACTTCCGACCCCTCCGCCGCTTCCAAAAGCGAAAACCACTCCTCACGCGTCAAGTTAATATCCAATGCTTCTTTCGCCGCTTTTAATCTTTCAATCTTTGTACTTCCAAAGACTGGAATAATATCTGTTGGATGTTTGATTAACCAAGCCGTTAAAAGCTGGTCTAAGCTAATATTGTATTTCTCTTGTATTGGCGCAGCCGCTTTTCTAACACGCAAAACCTGCTCGTTAGGTTCATTAGAAAACAAACGACCGCCAGCCATCGGAGACCAAGCCATAGGCACAATTCCTTTCTCCAAACACTTGTCTAAAGTTCCGTCTGTAAATGGCGCACGTTGCAAAAGAGAAACTTCTATTTGATTGGTAATCAAAGGAATAGAAGCCGAAAATAAATCTAACTGCGATGCCGTAAAGTTAGAAACACCAAAGTGTAAAACCTTTCCTTGTTCATACAATTGCTCAAATGCTTCTGCAATTTCCTCTGGATACATCAACGGACTCGGACGGTGAATCAATAGCGCATCCAAATAATCCGTCTGCAAATTTTCCAAAGATTTCTCAACAGATTCGATGATATGAGCCTTGCTGGTATCGTAAGATTTGATAGCGTGGTTTGGGCGATTTGGCGTCGTCAATTTTATACCACATTTACTCACCAGTTGCATTTTCTCCCGCAAAGAAGAACTACCTTTAGTCGCATCACCAAACAACTTCTCAGTCGTATAATGCCCGTAAATATCCGCATGGTCAAAGGTCGAAATACCTAATTCCAAACACTGATTTATATATTCTTCTGTCTTCTTAACAGAAAAATTTGCACCCCAAACGCCCCAAGACATGACACCCGCTACGATGCGAGAGAATGTTGGACCTTCGGCTGATAAGTTTATTTTTTGCATTTGTCTAAAGGTTGTAAAGTTGTAAAGGTTGCTGATGCTTAGGAGTCGGACACTTAAATTATTAGAAAATCGAAAGATTAGAAATTAAAACCGAGACTTCAGCAAAAAATAGTGTCTGACTCCTGTAAAGTGGATTTTAATATTAAGATATCAATTTTAACGTCTCCTTCTCCTATATGAGCTTTTCCCTACATGTTCATACTCATACTTTTGTGCATAACTAAAATTCACATGACGCAATCTTGGCATTTTTCCTAAATCTACTGGAACAGAAAGAATTTTACAACTATACATACTTAAATTTTTTAATTTGGGTAAACTATAGATTGCGGACGGTACTTCTGTGAGCGTTTCATTATTATCTAAATTCAGTTCTCTAAGATTAGAAAGAGTATCAATACCAATAAATTTATGAATATCGCTATCGTTTATTGAAAGCCTACTTACATGAGGAAGACCCGATAAATCAAAATTACCATTTTTAATTTTTAAAGTAAATTTTGCGCGCTTAACATTAGATTTAAGTTGAATTTTGTCCGCATTATCAATTACTTCTGTGCACTTAATTTCTAAAGAGTCTAAATTCTTTAACTTTGAAATTCCGGTAATAATTTCCTCTAAGTTATTGTGTTGAATAGAGAGATGTTCTAATTTAGGAAATTGGAGTAAATAGTCGAAAAAGTGCTCAAAATCCATATTTGGACTGTCACTTATTTTTAAATTATAAAGTTCAGGACATCTTAACAGCAGTTCAGGACACTTATCAAAACTTCCTTTT
>CALDUB010000207.1 GCA_937923465.1 uncultured Saprospiraceae bacterium | reverse complement strand
ACGCACCACCTTAGGCAAAAATTCCCCCACAACCTCCACCAAGTCAGTCTGTGCCGCCATAACCTTCTTGATTGGCTTGTAAGCTTGTGGAGCCTCATCTAAACCACCACCAATCAAATGCACACCTTGCTCGGCTAAGGTATTTTTCATTGTGCGTTGAGTGATATTATTTTTCGCTTGTGTACGTGACATTTGACGACCAGCACCATGTGACGCCGAGTTAATCGATAAAGGTTCTCCCTTTCCTCTCACAATATAACCTGGAGCAGTCATAGAACCAGGAATGATACCTAAGACGCCTTTTCCTGCTGGTGTTGCTCCTTTTCGGTGTACGATAACCTCTTGACCGTCTTCAGTTTGTTCTTTCCACGCAAAATTATGATGATTTTCCACTTTTGCTATTGGTTTTAAACCTAATGACTGTGCCATACGACGATGAATATGGTCATGACAAGCTGAAGCATAATCACCCGCCAAGTTCATTGCCAACCAATATTCCATGCCGTCTGCGCTATCTAAATCTAACCATGCGAGGTGTTTAGCTTCCTTTGGTAATGGTGTTTTTTCCATTGCTAACTTAGTGTAATGGTTTGCAATCTGTGCGCCCATACCACGCGAACCAGAGTGAGAAAGTACGGCTACATATTCGCCAACAGGTACTCCAAATTCATTGTGCTCATCCGTGATTTTTGCCACTCCAAATTCTACAAAGTGATTTCCACCACCAGAAGAACCAATTTGTGCGCGTGCTTTTCCAAATAGAGACTTCACTTTCGGTATCTCTTTAAATTCTTTGCGTTCAAACAAAGCATCATCCATTGGATTTTCAAAAGCAGAAAAACCAAAACGCGTATTCATTTTCAATAAGTCCGAAAATTTCTCACGTTCCGTATCCAATACTTTTGGCGATAAATCATAAACAGTCAAACACATGCGACAACCAATATCTACACCTACTCCATAAGGAATGATAGCATTATTAGTCGCCAAAACGCCACCAATCGGTAAGCCATAGCCTTGATGCGCATCTGGCATCAAAGCAGCCTGCACCGTCACAGGTAGTCGTGCCGCAATGTTCATTTGGTCTTTTGCACCTTGCTCAATTTGATTTTCACCATAAGCAGGGTAGGAGATACCTGTTTCTTTTAAAGGAATGATTGGACTTTCCTTTTCATAATTCAAAGCATCGACAATCCGACTCAAAGCCGCATCGCCCTTATATTTTTCTTGATTTTCTAAGACGTCTTGAAGGAGGTCAAGCGCTTCTTGTTTCTTTAGGCGTTTGTGGTGTTTGAGTACCATATTGATTGCCATTCCGATAGCGGGACCTTCGGGGTATCCGATTTTGAGGAGTTCTTTACCTCGTATTTTTAGTTTTGCCATTATATGGATATTGATTTTTTAGTATTCTTTAAAATAACAGGAACTGAAAGTGATTAGTTCCGAAAGATAAAGTTTGATGTTTATCTTTAACTTATTTACAAAGGTCAAACTAAAGTGCGCAGTATTTTTGCGTAGGTCTAAAATTTTATCAATTTCTTTAATAATTGTTTGATAAAAAATACAGACAGAGTCTTTTAGTAACGCGACAGAAATAGATTTACATTCTTTCCCAAGAATGTAAATTTATTTTTGACGCGTTACTTATATATCAAAACGTCTGTTACCAAGCCCACTCCCGTAAATTAAGCCTACAACAAAACAAAGCTTGACTTTCCATGTTACTTTTGTTCTTCATTAGGACTTTGGGTGAAAGATATTAGTCTAACGTCTAATGTCTTCTTTCTAAAGTCTAATCATTTGCAAAGTAATCAGAAAAATCTAAATAAATGAGACACCTCACCCTGTTATCACTTCTCTTTTTTTCCATTGTCAGCTTTGCGCAAGACCGCATATTAGTGGACGGTATATTTGATGAATGGGACGAATATCCTGTAATTTATAGCGACGCCACGGGAGATGACGGCTTTTCGGGTATTGATTTCGGGCAATTAAAAATTTCTAATGACGCGGAATTCCTTTTCTTTTCGTTAGAAGTAGGCACAGAAATCAACATTCAAGACTTGAATAATATCTCAATTTACCTGGAGACAGATGATAATGCGAGTACAGGCTTTTCTATTAATGGAATTGGTGCTGACCTAGTTTATCGTTTTGGGAATCGTGAAGGTACTTTTTACGCTGGGAGTAATTCTTATTTCATTTCCCACAGTGATATCGGTCTGATTAACGCACCAACGGTTACCTCTAGTCGATTTGAAATTGCCATCAAAAGAGGTGCGACAATTTTTGGAAATTCTGTCTTTCAAAGCGATAAAGTAAAGGTTGTTTTTAGAGATGGTTTTTCAAGCGGGGATTTAATTCCGAACACAAACGACGAGGTAGAATATTCTTTCTTAAACGAAGATTTAGAGCCACTACCTACTTATTCTATCCCAAAGTCACCGACAGCTGACCTCCGAATTCTATCATACAATGTCCTATCAGACGGGCTTTTTGACTCGGACCGAGAGCCTGCTTTTGAGCGAATATTGCATGCGACGCAGCCAGATATCATCGGTTTTCAAGAAATCTATGACAATAGTTCTGAGCAGGTCGCCAATCAAGTAGGATACATGACAGGGGTGCAGTGGTATCATGCCAAGCAAGGTCCAGATTGTCATGCGATTAGTCGGTATCCTATTATTGAAAGTGCTTTTATTGCGGGTTATAATCAAGGCGCGGGTAATGGTGCTTTTTTGATAGATTTGCCAGGCGTAGCGGAACATTTACTTTTGATTGTTGCCCATCCGCCTTGTTGTAGCAACGATTTTGGGAGGCAGGTAGAGGCGGATTTAATCATGGAATTTTTAAGAGAAGCAAAAAATGGGAATGGTCCTTTCCCTTTAGAGGCGGAGTCGCGGATTGTCATCGTGGGCGATATGAATTTTGTGGGGGACGGTGGACAATTGGAGACTTTGCTGACGGGAGATATTGCGAATGAGTCGGCATATGGTTCAGATTTTAATCCAGATTGGGACGGTAATGATTTATTGGATAGTCATCCTTATGCGACGGGTGTGCCTTTTTCTTACACTTGGTATAGCCCGAATAGTAGCTTTAGTCCTGGACGATTGGATTTTATCCTTTACAGCGGCTCAAATTTAACACTCCAAAATAGCTATTCTTTGTTTACACCAGCTTTGCCGCAAGATAGTTTGACTACTTATAATCTTAACGCGAATGATGTCATTACGGCTTCTGACCACCTTCCAGTTGTGGCAGATTTTAAAATTGAAAACTTTACGGTACCAACTCAAGATGTTATCGCGGAAAATTGGGGGAACTTGAAAGTTTATCCAAATCCTTCCTTTGGCTTGACTTCCGTTTCGTTTAATCTTAATCAGCAAGATTTTGTGAACATTCAATTAATTAATCAGAATGGAAAGGAAATAAAGACTTTGCAGCAAAGTAACATGTCTGCGGGAGCGCATGAGTTACTTTTGAATACTTCTAATATTCCTACGGGGATGTATTTTGTGAAAATGACGACTTCTGAGTTTGTGGTCTCTGAGAAGATTTTTGTTGTTAGATAACTCAAGCTAGCAGCAAAATTTTTCTTTACAAAAACTCCGAATCAAAAGACAAAGGCATCAAGTCTTTAGCTGTCATAAATTCATATATCTCACCAGTCTCACCTTGTAAGATAATACGAATATCCTGCTTGTGTTTATTCTCAGTCTCACAAATCACCTGACGACAAGCACCACAGGGAGAAATAGGGAATGTAATTGGTTTCGTTGGACTTTTCGCAGTCACAGCTATAGCAGTAATTCCTTCTTTAGGGAAAATACTTGCAGCCGCAGAAAGAGCAGTTCTTTCCGCACAGAGACATAAGGGATAACTGGCGTTTTCCTGATTGCTACCGCCCAGTATTTCGCCATTTGCCAAACGAACGGCAGCACCTACTTTAAAATTAGAGTAAGGCGAATACGAATCGTGAACCGCATCATGTGCGCGTTGTAAAAGTACTTGGTCCGCAGGCGATAGTTCGCTTGTGTTAGCGTATACTTTAATAGTAGTTGTTAGTTTTATTTCCTTCATTATCAATTAATTAGCAAGCAAGATGCCAAATGTAACAAGGAATTTGCACTTCCAAAAGAATGTAACAATAATTCCTACTAAGACGTAGATAAAAGCGTCTTGTTTGGCTTATTTTATCAAACAATTAAGAAAAAGCGAAATAATATAAGTCGAGATAAGTGAAATTTCTATCTTGTGCCGAATTTAACCACCACACTTTTGGGTTACAGTGTGTAGTTATGCGTTGTTCATTAAAATTACGTTCACTAAAAAATTATGCGATTTTCAAAGAACGTAAAATTTTAAATAGCAACCAACATACTCAACCAGCCTTACTGTTTAACACATTTATATTTAGCCTAACAATATTCTCTGCATATGAATAATATTCTCGTTATTGGAGCAGGTCGCTCAGCCACAGCCTTAATTAATTACGTACTAGACCAAGGAAAGGAAAACAATTGGAATGTCACGATTAGTGATAATAATCTAGAATTAGCGCAAGAAAAAGTCAAAAATCACACAAATGGCCGCGCTGTTTGGTTAGATGTGATGAAGGTAAATGACCGTCGTGATTTGATTAGTCGTGCTGATGTCGTTGTTTCTATGTTACCTGCTCACTTGCACTTAGAAGTCGGGCATGATTGTATTATGTTGAAAAAACACTTGATTACGGCATCTTATGTCTCCAAAGAGATGTACCAGTTGGGAGACGATGCGCGTGACCGTGACTTGATTTTTATGGGAGAAATGGGTTTAGACCCAGGTGTTGACCACATGTCTGCCATGGAAAAGATTAATGATATCAAGGAGAAAGGTGGAAAGTTGACGGCGTTTCGTTCGTTTACAGGTGGTTTGATTGCACCTGAATGCAATGATAACCCTTGGAACTATAAGTTTACTTGGAATCCTCGTAATGTCGTTTTGGCAGGGCAAGGAACTGCGCAGTATTTAGAAAAATCTAAATTAAAATATATTCCTTATAATCGTCTTTTTAAAGATATTCAGCCTGTCGAAATAGATGGTGTAGAAGGAGAATACGAAGCTTATGCAAACCGTGATTCTTTGTTGTATCGTGAAGTATATGGTTTAAAAAATATTCCTACTATTTTGCGGGGTACAATCCGTAATGCGGGCTATTGTGAAGCATGGAATGCATTGATTCGTATTGGTTTGACAGATAGTTCTTATCCTATCTTGGAGAGCGAAAATCTGACCTATCATGGACTGATGGAAGCTTATGTTGGAAATGAGCATAAAGGGAATACGGTCAAAGAACGTATTGCTTCGCTCTTGAAAATTGAGGCGAAGTCAGAAATAATGAAAAAACTGGAATGGCTTGGTCTTTTTAGTAAAAAACGTATCAATCTTCCGAATGCGACACCAGCTTTAATCTTGGAGCATTTGCTTTTGGACAAATGGAAATTGCAACCAGACGATAAAGATATGATACTCATGCAGCACCAATTTGAGTATAAATTGAAAGGCAAAAAACACCTTTTGACATCGACACTCATTATGCGCGGTGCAGGTAGCCACGATACGGCTATGGCGCGTTTGGTTGGATTGCCAATGGGTATTTTTGTAAAGCTAGTATTGGAAGGTCGTATCACTCAGACAGGTGTGAATATTCCAGTGATGAAAGAGGTGTATGCGCCTGTTTTGGAGGAATTGAAGGAATATGGGGTGGAGTTTGTGGAGAAAGATGTTGTGATTGGCTAAGAAACTGTTGCAAGTCTAAAAAAAAGGTGCTATTTGCTCACCAGATGATTTAACGTCATTTGGTGAATAAATAGCACTTTTTTGTTTTAGCACAGTTCAAAATCTCTCAATAATTTACCGTTCCTTTTTCGTATTCCTCCGTTCTAAATACATTCTACAATCTGTTAAAACTCTTCAAAAATGAAAAAAGTACTCCTATTTCTCTGTTCGATTTTATTCCTTGTTTCCTGTGGTGAAGACCCTCAAATTCAAGAACCAACCACCGAAAAAATCTCTGATAATGCAGAACTTCAACATCTTTACGACGAAGACCAAAGTGACCGAACAAGCGGAGAGATTGATTGGTCTATAGTTGGGAAACGTGATAGCATACGCGAGGCGCGCATTTATGAAATGTTAGACGATAATCTCGTCAAAACGGGTAAAGACTATTATAATGTTGCTATGATTTTTCAACATGGTATGGATACTATTGCCTCTGGAATGGCAGTAAAAATGATGCGAAAAGCTATTGAATTGGATTCTACCCAAAACAAATGGCTACTCGCAGCGGCAATTGACCGCGACCTCATGCGACGAGACAAACCACAAATTTATGGTACTCAATATCGTCGAGACCATGGTGATGGAAATCCTTGGTATTTGTACAAAATAGACTCAACAGTTGTTACTGATGCACAACGTATAGAGTATAAAGTCGAGACACTCGCAGAGCAACGAGAAAAGGAACGTCGTATGAATATGAAAAAATTGGGAGAGTTGCTGACGGAAGGTAAATCGATAGAGGAAGTTATAGTCTTTATTAAGC
>CALDUB010000206.1 GCA_937923465.1 uncultured Saprospiraceae bacterium | reverse complement strand
CAATTTGGGCTCCTGAGCAAAGCGTCGGGACAAGTTTTGAAAACCGCGTATACCGCGTTCCGAGCATCGGAAGCCTAGCTAAATAAGGATTTTCAAAGTATGAACGAAGTGGTGCGTAGCAAAAATGATTTAGTAAATCATCTTAACATAGTAAACCGCTTGCGGACGGGTGGATAAAGGAGCAAAAAATCCTGTTCAGATTCTGAATCTATTTTTTTCGCGTTCCTCAGCTACAAGTTCGGTCAACACTTGTTTAAAAACATCAACAGGTTGAGCGCCTGTAACGGCACTTTTTCTATTAAAAACAATCGTAGGCACAGAACTGATACCTAGACTCTTCCAGTAGTTTTGTTTGTTTCTAATCTCTTGATGTGCGGCAGCATCATCTAATTTTAACAAGGCTTCTTCTGCATTTAAACTAACATCTAACAAGGCTTGTTTCAACACCTCTCTTTTAGAAACATCTTTTCTATCACTAAAGAAAGCTTTGGTCAAGCCCATTTTTAATTCAGTTTGCTTTCCAAACCCATGCGCATATTCTAATAAAATATGAGCTTCAAAGGTATTTGCCATGCGCATTTCATCAAAATAATCGAAGGTAAAACCAAGTTCGGCACCGACTTCTGTCATATGTTGTTGAGACGCTTTTTGTTGCTCTAGAGTCGCACCATATTTTTCTGCAATATGCTCCTGTACATTTTGACCTTCGGCGGGCATCTGCGGATTTAATTCAAAAGGTTGCCACTCTATTTCCACTTGGTTTTGAATACCTAAATCTGAAATAGCTTTTTCCAAGCGTTTATAACCGATGGTACACCAAGGACATACCACATCCGAAACTATATCTATTTTAATTTTATCTGCCATTTTGTTTTTTTATAAAAGTAATAAGTCTATTTTCAATCAAGTCCAAAGTGGTAAAATCTAATGTACTCTCAAACAACTTTACTACTTTTGCCTGATATTCTATCTTCAAAATCAGCTCAACGACCACATGCATTTCAATTTCAAGAATTACCTCTTAAAAGTCACCAACGCATCCGCCTGCACAGAAATTGAAATCATTCAATCTCTGTGGAGTGGTTACGGTAAGATTTCTAGATATCAATTGGTTGGTTCATCGCTTCGTACAGTTGTCGTCAAGAATATATCTCTAAACCAATCGAGCAAGCACCCTCGAGGTTGGAATACTAGTAACTCCCATAATCGAAAGGTCAAATCTTACGAAGTAGAAACATACTGGTATGAACAATGGAGTCAGGATAGTACAACATCGTGTCCTATCCCAAAGTTTCTTGGTTCCTTCTCAGAAGGACAAAACCAATGGATTATTTTGGAAGATTTGAATGCAAATTTTCCTTTACGCAAGCATACTCCTAATTTTTCAGAAATGAGAGTTTGCTTAAAATGGTTAGCCAATTTTCATATGACTTTTTTAGGTCGAAATCCGACAGGTTTATGGGAAATAGGGACTTACTGGAACTTAGAAACGCGACCTGATGAGCTGCAAGAAATGAAACATCAAGAATTAAAGTCAAAAGCACATTTGATTGATGATTTATTAAATCAATGCAAGTTTCAGACGATAGTACACGGAGATGCCAAACTCGCTAATTTTTGCTTTTCCGAAAATGGAAAACAGGTTGCTGCGGTAGATTTTCAATATGTCGGTGGTGGTTGCGGAATGAAAGACGTAGCGTATTTTTTTAGTTATTGTCTCTCGGGTTCTGAGTTGGAAATCTATGGAAAAGAGTTATTGGATTTTTATTTTTCTGAATTACAAAAAGCATTTGAAGCCTCTTCATCTAAGATTGATTTCAAAGCATTAGAAGAGGAGTGGAGAGGGATGTATCCTGTTGCCTGTACTGATTTTACGCGATTTTTGTTGGGTTGGATGCCGACGCATCAGAAAATAAATGACTATAATCTAAAAATGGTGAATTCTGTTTTGTCAAATTTGTAAATAGAAAAATGGATTTCAAACTTTCGTTCGAAATCCATTTTTGTCAATTTTAATCAATCAAAGTTACCAAATCTTCTTTAGGCTTTCTTACCTTCTTCAGATTCACTAACCAGTCTTTATCTGCTTGTCTGTAACCCAAAGTAAGAATGACAGAACTTCTTAATCCTTTCTCTCTCAAACCTAAGATTTCGTCCAATTTGGCAGGAACAAAACCTTCAATTGGCGTACTGTCTACTTCTTCATAAGCAGCAGCAATCATCGCATGACCCAGCGCAATATATGCCTGTTTTGCTGCGTGATTGAAGTTTACTTCTTCATCTTGTTGCGGATAACTGCCCAGTAACATCTGGCGGTAATTTTCCCAACCTTCATTCTTAAATCCTCTGACAGTATTCACTAAGTCAAACTGCTTATTGATTCTATCAGCCGTATAAGTATCCCAAGCTGCAAATACTAACAAGTGAGAACAATCAGTTATCACCGATTGATTCCAAGCGATAGGTCTAATCTTTTCTTTTACCTCTTGATTTGTGATGACAAAAACTTTAAAAGGCTGTAATCCACTCGAAGTCGGTGCAAGTGATATTGCTTCTATGATATTGTCTACTTTTTCTTGAGCTACTTTCTCGCCGTTCATCGCTTTTGCAGCGTAACGCCAGTTTAATTTATCTAATAATTCCATTTCTGTTTTTTTCCACAACGGTCCAATGTGTGGTCGGATGATGAATATTTTTATTTGCTTTTGAATTTCAGGGGCAGGAGAGAGGTGTGAGGTGTTAAGGGGCAGGCAGCCTACACTTGTATGCCGCCTGATTCCTTTTATTTCATTTCCTTCAACAAAGTCTCAGCAGCTAATTTACCTAAGTCATTGGATGCCAACGGACTTGCTCCTGTAATTAACTTTCTATCCACACAAACAGTATTATCCGACTCAGAGTTTACAATAGTTGCCCCTAATCCTTTTAATTTTTCACTCAAGCCATGTGGCATATAACCCGGCAAGTAGCCAATCATTGGTGTTTGTGCATCCACAGCATCTGGGAAAACAGCCATTTTATAGCCGTCATAGATAAACTCCTGATTATCTAATGTTGTCGATAAGAATGAGCCAGGTCCATGACAAAGACTGATTGTAAATAAGTCAGATTGGTGCGCCCAGTTTAGTACTTTTCCAACATTTCTGTCTTCAGGAATACCAATCATAGCGCCGTGTCCACCTGGCACAAAAACAGCCGCATAAGCAGAGGAGTCCACCATTGAAGTATTGACAAATTCTGCTAAGTTACGAGGTTGCTCAAACTGAGATTTGTACTCATTGTAAATTGCTTTAACATTTTCGTCTTTTCCTGGGAATGCCCACATTTCAAAAACGACTGGCTTTCCTGTTGGAGTGACGATTTCGAAATCAAAACCCGCATTTCTCAAGTGCAACATCGGAACAAGTGCCTCGATAGGATGATTTCCCGTAGAAAACAACTTGCCATTTTGCATCTCCATGTTCTTCTCTTCCGTGAAAATCGCTAAAATTTTGTTATCGTCGCCTTGGTATTTTTCATACGTGACATTTTCAAAATCACTGACTTCAACAGTTGCTAATGCCAAAGCCAACTTTGAAGGCATATACGAACCGTCTGCTTCTACTTGGGGACGAGATGTGATGTAAATTGCGATAAAAGCAATAGCGAGAACGCTTACTAAGCCAATTAATATTTTTTTAATCATGACAAATTTCTTTTTTTGGTTACAGAGTGAGAATATAGAGAAGGACTCTCTATTCTTAAATCGGGCGCAAAAGTAGAGGGAAGTATTGAGGTAAAAATTGATGTATGGTAAGAAAGTTTCTTGTTTTTGCTTAAAAGAGAAAAGCTACCACCTTTTGAAAAGGTAGTAGCTTTTTGTTCTCTCTATTAATTTTCCTCCAACTGCATCAAAACGCTATCAATATTCTCTATCAAGGGTTGATAAGCCTTGCGTGCAGCCCTTTTATTCAAGGCATAAATTCCCCAACTTATCAAGAAAATAATGAAAAAACTCAATCCAATATTTCCCCAGTCAATAACATCTCCATAGCTACGTCCAATAATCGACAGCATACCCAAGACCGCAGGAGGTGCAATATACCATGACAATGCGGAGTCTAATAAGTGTGCCTGTTTCTGTAAGTACATTTTCTGTTGCGTCAACTGTGCCTTTACAGAAGCACTCAAATCGCTTACTTTCTTATATTTTCGGACATCTAACAAGCGATAAATGACGTAAACAGCCCAAATGGCAATAAGTAAATTTGCTAATTTAGGCACAGAAATATCTTCCGTAAATGCCTTGCAGGCAAAGAATACTGCAACTAATACTGCTGCAACTATCTCTCTGGCATCTCGAAAAAACAGCGTCCTATCTATCTTCTTCATTTTCGTTTTTAGACTGTCCAATAGTTGAGATAGACTTAGGTTTATTCTATCCCCGTCATTGGCGCTCTGCCATATTTTTTTCATTTCTTTATCTGACATAATTGTTATTTTAATTTAGGTGAAATACAATCAAAAAGTATTTTTCTAATTCTCTTCATTTTGACAGCAACATAATTTTCCGTCAATCCAGTCACTTCTGAAATTTCCTTGTAAGCCAAGCCTTCCAGATATAGAATAATGATAGAACGGTCGCCCTCTTTGAGCGTCTGAATGCAGGCGCGTAAGGCGGCAAATCTTTCTTCCTGCGCACTATCTTTAGACAATGCCGCTGGCAAAATCGTAATAGTCGAAAGTCGTGTCGTCTTATCGTTATGCTTGTCCAGTTTCAACTTATATCGAATGCACACGTTTATGGCAATCCGATATATCCATGTATTTACTTGGGCATTTCCATTATAAGAATCAAATGACTTCCAAGTATGGTACACCACCTCTTGGAATAGGTCAATTGGTTCTACAGGCTGTACGGCGTAGATACGGCAAATCCTGTAAATACTTGCTTTGTTGGCTTCTATGATTTCCTCGAATGTATTGCGATTGTTGCTGTCTTTCATTTGTTTATTTGCGTCTTTATAATGGGTTAGTTACATAAGTTTGGGAAATATGACAGATGAGAGGGAAAATTTAAGTGGAAAGTTTAGAAAGCTGCTTGGTAAGACTCTAATTTTGTCATCCAGCGCGTTGGCGATTTTAAAAATCGCACGAGCGGAAATGCCTGAGTTTTGTGGTAAAATTAGGGGAATGCTTTGCTTATTGAGACCCGGTGCCCTGTAAGGGCTTGTGCGAATTTGTAATTCGCGTACGCGGCGGTTTTGTAGTCTGTGACGACTGTTGTTGCTGTTTTTGTTTGGGATAGATGGTCACCGCGGTTCTATCCGTAAATAAAATGCATCATCCATGTTTGTTAAAAGAATCTACTTCCCAACCACAAACCTCTTCATCAACAATGTAGTACCATTTTCCACAACCAAGTAGTAAAGTCCCTTCGATAAATGTTCCGTAGATAATTGACAATTATTTGCATTCTGATTCTCTAATAAAACGGTATGAGCAATACCCATACTATTATAAATGCGAATATTAGCTTGTGTCAAATCAATATCTGAAACCTCTACATTTAGTGTGTTTAATACAGGATTTGGATGTAAATCTATATTGTAATTATCTGATGTACAGTTGGCTATAATAATTTTTGAATAATCAAATTGACCATCTTTTTGAATGTTTTTTAAACGATAATAAGATTTACCGAGTTCTGTTTTGTCGCCGAATTTATAGTTTTTTACATGATTTATTGTCTCCATTTTTTCGATATTGAGCCAATCCAAATCACTCACAGCATTACTAATCGTACTCCTTGCTTTTTCTATTTCAAAGTAATCCAAATTATCCATAGATTCTACTTCCCAAGATAATTGAACTTCATTCCCCAAACATTCCTGTTCAAAACTAACTAAACTCGTAGCCAAAGGAGCCGCTGGTTCTAAAGAAATCGTCGCCGAACCTGTATGGTCTGTCCAACCAATTAATGTCTCTTCGCCTATAAAAGTCAATCCGCTAAACATACTGTAAAGTCCATCTGTACCTAATGCCTCCCAAGTGCTACCACTATCGTAAGTAACAAAAACATTTTGCGATACTTGACTATTTGCATTGTGGTTTTGCAAAACTGCCATTCGACCAGCTTCGCTGATAGCTATACTTGTACTCCGTGGTGTACCCACATTAATCGTCGTCCAAGTCAAACCCTTATCTACAGATTGATAAATAACAGTTCCAAACTGTGTCGCGTAAATCTTGTTTGCCTGCAAAGGGTCAGCAATCACGTCAGAAAACCAATTGGAATTGGAAGCACCTGGATTAAGGGCTGATTGCCAGTTTGCATCATTTAAATGTCTGTAGTATAAGTGATTTTGATGCCAAGCATAGAAGGTTTCTCCGTCTGCATCTTTAATTAAATGGTGCTGCGCCGTCCAAGTCTTGAACATATTATTGGGCAAACCACTGTCCCATGCATAAAAGTTGAGACCCCCGTCATCTGAGCGGTAAATCTGATTTGACATACTTCCTTTTTCTATCCCTACAATCAAAACATTTGCATC
>CALDUB010000205.1 GCA_937923465.1 uncultured Saprospiraceae bacterium | reverse complement strand
CATGTAAGTATTTCCAGAAATAGAGTCAGATGCTGGCATTAAACCTATCGAGCAATTATCCATTGCTGTCGCTGCGTCCCAACTTACTACTGCTTCTGTTTCACCTGCAGGCAAAGTCATTTCAATATCTGCTGGACAAGTCAATACGGGTGCTTCTTCATCATTTACAGTAACAGTGAATGAACAAGAGAACATTTCTCCACCTCCATTTTCTGCATTATAAGTTGCAATCGTTTCTCCTGATGTAAAAGTCATTCCGTCTAAAACAAAAATGCCCGTTGCTTCCGAACCACCAACTACTGCACCATCCAAAGAATAGGTCAAGTTCGTGATAGTTGCGGCATCATATTCTGGTGATAAATCTCCCGTTACGGATGAACACAAACCTGCATCTGTAGTAAAAACAGCATCAGCAGGACATATCAGAGGTTCTACAACTGGGGCTTCATTTTCTACCAAAACATTGAATGTACAAGCAACGGCATTAGTTGAAGCATCGGTAGCCGTATAAGTTACGCTGCTGCTGCCTACTTGAAAAGTTAGATTACTCACATCTGCACCTGCATCTGGATTATCAGTAGCTCCAACGATAACAGAACTGATAGTCAAATCTGTACAGTTATCCGTTGCTGTCGCTCCCAAATCAGGTACGACACCTGATGTCTCTCCTTCTGGAATTGTAAAGACTACATCCATCGGACAAGTAATCTCAGGTACGATAGCGTCACTAACAATTACATCGAAAGAACATGAAAGAGGGTTACCAGCCGAATCGGTCGCAGTATACGTCACAGTTGTTGTACCAACTGTGAAGAAATCTCCCGGATTGTGCGAACCGTTGGCAGTAATTGTTCCTCCGTCACAAGAGTTTGTCACGGTAGGTGGCGTCCAAGTTACACTTGTACCACATTCTTCGCTGTCAGAATTTGCTGGAATATCCAGTGGACAATCAGAGAAAGTAGTCATCCCGTCACCTGTTACGGTCACTGTAAAAGAACACATTCCTGTATTTCCATTATCATTGACCGCTTCATAAGTTACAACGGTCGAACCAACTGAAAAGTCATCTTGTGGATTATAATTTGATGATAGTGTCGGTTCGCCGTTGCATGTATTAGTTGCAGTAGGTGGAGTCCACGTTACTGCGGCAGTGCATTCTCCGCTAGCTGCTGTTACCGTTTGGTTAGGTGGACATGCACCCATTGTAATATTATTTTGCCCCTCAATCGTAATTGTAAAAGAACAAAAAGCCTCGTTTCCGTTGGCATCTAATGTCATGTAAGTCACCTCTGTTATTCCGTCAGTAAATTCTTCGCCTGAGTTGTGTGAAGGTGTGAATGCCGCGATTGTACAGTTATCAACTGGTGTTGGTTCTTGCCACGTCACTATCATTCCACATCCCTCTGCTGCTACCATTGTAATGTTATCAGGACAAGTGATAACAGGCGCAGTATCATCCGTTATCGTTACACTAAAGTTGCATAAAGATTGGTTACCTGTCTCGTCTGTCGCTGTGTAAATCACGTTTGATGTTCCAAGAGGAAAAACAGAATCAGGATTATGAGTCGTTGTCAAATCTACAGTACTACAATTATCGGTAGCTGTTGGTGCTTGCCATGTGACGATTGTGCTACAAACATTGGCATCAGCAGATTGACTAATATTTTCTAAACATCCTGAAATGATAGGACTTTCATCGTCAATGACGTCAATTGTAAAGAAACAAACTGCGTCGTTTCCTACGATATCTGTTGCTGTGTAAGTAACAATAACCGTTTGACCAACAGTAAAAGTGCTACCTGACATTTCTGAACCGACAAGAGTTGTCGCGCCCTCTGCTTCGCAATTATCTATTGCTGTCGGTGCGGTCCAAGTTGCTACAGCTTCACAAGTTCCTGCGGCTGCACTAACTTCTATATTCGTTGGACAATCACTGATGATTGGGTCTTCTGTATCTGTTACTGTGACAGTAAACGAGCACATTGCGGTTTGTCCGATATTATCTGTTGCCTCATAACTAACGGTACTTTCTCCGATTGGAAAAATAGCTCCATTACCTAAGATTGAAGTTTGTGTTAACTCGATAGTCGCATCACAATCTTCGGTAATCGTTGGTAAGGTAAAATTGACGACCGCGCTACATTCTCCCATGTCATTATCCACAGTCATTGCTGTTGGACAATCGTTGATAGTTGGAGGAAGATTATCTACATGTGTTACCGTATTAGAATTTAATTCGTATTGATTTGGATTTAATTGTCCATTGTTGTCTGAAATAATAATTGGATAAGTTGGTAAGGCAACGATTTGTAACGTAGCTACATCTCCCACATTTCCTAAGAAGTTGAAATTCAAAGTGTATAATAAATCATTGTCATCGAGACTAAAGCCATTTCCGTCAAACCAGCCGACACGCAATTCACCTGTAGCTGTATTATTTTCGTTAAAATTATTGACTCCCGAAAAAACATCTGTCGCATCAATAAACTCTAAAAGGCTTGCATCCCAAGTGACACCATAAGCCATTGAAGTCATATTAGTGAAGTTAACTGTCGTAAAATCAAAGCTAACGACTAAGTCTTGACAGCCTGTTTCTTCTTCTGAAATATTAATTGTGAAAGGCGTATTGTCAACTTCTTCATTGATAGTAACTGTGAATTCACAAGCGATAGAAACATTTCCTGCGACATCCGTTGCCGTGATAGAAACGTCGGTTGTTCCTACAGGAAAAGCATCACCACTATTATGACTTTCGGTTAAAACTGGCGTTGTACAGTTATCTGTTGGCATCACATCAGTCCAAGTAGCGACATCTGTCATTTGACCAAATGGTACTGTTTGTGTAATGTTAGCTGGACAATCATTGATGACTGGACTTACAGCATCGCCATAAGTGACCGTACCATCATTAATCATAATATCGCTATCTGCAAATGGACCAAAGCCGTCATCTGCAACAAGAACGGGATAACCAGTCAAAGCAGTGATATCGACTAAAGCAGTATTTGCACTACCACTCACATGGTCAAAAGTTATTCTGAATATAACTTCATTTGGGTCAAAATCCCCGTCGCCGCCAGCATTAAACCAGCCCACACGGATTTCACCATTGTCAATGTCGTCCTCGTTGTAACTGCTACCAAGTGCGACATCTTCTAAGACTGCATTTTCTAAAATATTGGTGTCCCAAATGACAGCAAATTGAAATGCACCTAAGGTCTCCGTAGTATTTATAGTAAAATCTACTGTTGCTGTGCCGTTTACATCACAAACATCTACGTCTAACGCAGAGAATGTTACTTGCCCAAAAGCAGGCAAAAAGCTAAGGCAAACAAAGAGCAATAAAGTGTTAAATATTTTTTTCATAATATTTCTATAGGAGTCGGTGGTAAGAATAATTTTGAATTTTGAATGATGAATTTTAAATATTCAAACTCTTGTTCTACATTTTATTCTCAAAGCAGATAGTTTTGCTTCTCACCTACTAAATTCTGTTGAATGCGAGGAAATTCTATTCGTGATTTCAATTATTTTTCATTCCTCTGCCTCTTATTTTTTTGGTTTCCAGAGTATAAAAAGGGCAGGTAATACCCGAAAAAAATCGGGCATTACCTGCAATATAATTAGCGTAAGATTACCATTTTGCGTACAGCAGCTCCTACTTCGCTATCCAAGCGGTAGTGGAAAACTCCTGTAGAGGGTAAATCAAAAGCATTGATTTTTAACTCATTGTAGCCTTTCTGAGCTTGTGTTTTCGTTTGAAAAACAGTTTTTCCAGCTACATCAATAATCGTCAAGGTAGTTTCGGCATTCTGTGGTAAAACAAAAGAGATGATTGTTTCAGAAGAGAATGGATTTGGCTTATTTTGTAGTAAAGCAAAGTCGTTTATCGCGACTGGACTTACAGCAGTTGTTGTGCTGAATTCCAATGCTACTTCGCCTACTTCATTGTTGCCATTTGCATGGAATGCTAATTCGTTATCGTTGTCGATTGACAAAATATCACTCAATAGAACACCACCTTGTGTCGCGGTGAAGTTCAAAGTAAATAGAACTGTTTCGTCCGTTACATCCATTGGGTGTAATTCGTACCAATCCGTTCCTACGATACCTTCTGCACTGCGTAAAGTATTGAAGTTATCCAAATCCATATTTGAGATAGCTCCTGGTGTTACACTGTTTAATTGTGCGTATTCCGTATTCAATAACAAGTTGTATTGGTAAGCAGAGATATGATTGAAGTCCTTTGCTTTTACTTCAACAGCGTAATCTTGTTGGGCTACCAAATCAAAATTGTCTACATTGAAATATAAAGGCTCATCACGCTCATCGCTGCTATCTGACATCAAGCCTAAACCCGATGATACACCAACGATATTACAAACTTTAATTCCTAAGAAGTCTGCATCTGTTACATCAGCTGTAACGTTATTGTAGGTACGTCCTTCTGCAAATCCACTTGTTAATGGTGCCGTCGGAACGCCTAAATCAGCATCCACAAAACGCCAAGAAGTATTCGTTGGAATTTCATCAATGATACCCAAACTGATACGGTGTGCTAAAAGAACATCTAAGATATTCACGCCATTCATACCGTCAGAGTCCGCTGCTATTTCTTGTGAAGTAGAAGTATAAGTATCAATACCTAAAGACAAACGGTGTAATGCTAAAACATCTAAAATGTTAACATTTCCACCGTTACGCCAGTTGATATTTTTGTATGGTGTTACCGTTTGGTCAGAGCCACTTGGTACATCGAAACTGTAGTTACCGTCTGTTGTTGTCAACATCGAATTGACTGTTGTTCCAGTCAAATTAACTGTTACACTGTCTAGGCTTTCTACTGGAGAAGTAATCGTACTGATGTTACCAGCAATAGTACGTAATGCACTCGCTGCGGCAACTTCGGCAGAACCGTCTAAGCCCAAAGTAGGAATAGATTGAGGTGTACCTGCTGCATCATCACGGAAACTCAAGATATCCGCTAACGTCACAGATGTAATTTCGCCTGGCATTGCTAATGGATTAAATTGAATTCTTACATTGAATAATACTACATCATCCAAGTCTGGCAAAGTTGTATTTCCATCAAAATAAGACACATCTACTTGTCCAGAGTTAACAATATTAAAGTTACCTGTACCCGTCAAAGAAGGGTGAAAATCTGTTACTTCAATTATCGTCGCAACACTTGGGTCAACAAGGTTAACTGACATCGAGAAAGAATTAATATCCGTAAAGTGGCGTGCCACTACTGGTAAGTTAATTGTACTTCCTGCCGCACCAGAAACTTCTGCTGGGTCATATTCTACACTTCCTGCTACATCTGCTACGGAGTTACAAGTTGTTGTATTTCCATTGACATCCGTTACACTAACGACTACTGGATTTAAACCGAAATCATCATTTGTGAATGTATTTGGTGTTACTGTAAATGAACCATTGTCCAATGCACAGTTGTCTGATGCTAATGCAATTACTGCATTTGGAGCGAGTGTTGCTGTTCCTGTATTTGGAATAGTGACATTCACTAAGTCATGACAGATTACAGTAGGATTTGTATTGTCTTCAACAGTGAAGTTGATAACAAATGTCGTCGCAGTATTACAAGCATCTGCTGCTGTGAAAGTCACCGTGTAAGAACCTGGTGCATAAAAACCACTCGCATCGTTTGTTCCGTTTCCTTTTCCGTATGTAGTTGCTGCATCATTAGTTACTGAAACTAAGTTACAATCCTCTACCAAACGTCCCGTTACACCCATGTCTAAGTCTACAAATGGCGTACATGTTGTCATTGGAGAATCCGCCGTAAAGCTACTACTGAAATTAAATACAGGTGCTGTCGTATCACGAATACTAATGCGTTGAAACTGGTCTGCGGCAGCATTTCCTGCACAGTCTTCCAAACTCCAAAAACGCGCTACATCTAAATTATTTGTACACACAACTGGTTGTGGTGTTGTAATAGTCTCATCTACGAAAGTAAATCCGCGTACTATTGTTACGGCACTTCCGCCTAAACCATCTACTGATTGTTGAGAGAAAGCAAAAGTTTGTCCTGACGTTACAGATACAATCGCGCGTGTCGCACTTGATGCGGCATCTAAATCAGTGAATGTTCCATTGATTGAGTAACCAAATAAATCATCAGCCGCTGCATCTGCAGTAATCGTCGAGTAGTCAAAAACAATCCAACCTGTTGCAGGAACCGTAATTGAGAAATCAGTTTGTCCTGCTGCGCCGCTATTTGGACTTGTTAATTCAATTAAAGCTGGCGCACCAGCTACATCAACTAATGTTGCACTTGAACTGGTCCATTGTGCTGGGGCAAAATTATATCCTATTGTAACATCTACTGTGTGGTCTTTGAAGTCAAAGAAACCGTGGTAAGTATCAGCTATTGCTTCAGTTAATCCAGTAATTATTAGTGAATCACAGTTATCATTTTCATCTGTAGGCTCGCCAGCGTTTGCTTCTGAATAAGGTAAACCTGCCGCTGCATCACACTCCAACATCATATCTGCTGGACTTGTAAAAGTAGGCATCGTCGTATCTGTAACATTAATAGTTACAGTCATAGTTGATGAGTTGTCACTAGAGTCTGTCGCTGTATAAGTACGTGTAATTGTTGAAGCAGAACAAGCATTTGTAACTAAACTACCGCTGTCTTCAAAAGTTACAGTGACCGTTCCACAGTTATCTGTAGCAGAAGCCATTGCTGCTGCATCGAAAGATAGAGGAGTATTATCAGAGTAATCGCTACATTCTACTGTCTGTGGAGAAGTTGGGAAAGACGCACCAAAAACTGGTGGTTGTGTTTCTTGTACTTCGATGAATGAGTTACAAGTTGAAGATAAACCTGCTCCGTCCGTTACACGCAATCTTACCATTTGAACAGCAGGAACATCGTTACAGTCAAAAGTAACATTGCTACCGTATACACCAGGAACGTTGTTGATGACACGCGTCACTGCTAATGTAGGTGCTGCGGCATTACAAGCATCAATGCTACCTGCATCAATTTGCGAAGCGAAAATGACAACCGAATTTGAGATTAAAGAAATACTCAAATTTGTATGACACACTGCCGTAGGAGGTACATTATCCACAATAGTAATAGGAGCTGAACATGTAGATGTATTTGTCCCATCTGATACTTGTAAGATTAAACTGGTTGGTAACGCTGGTGGCTCTGCACAGCTACGCGTGTAAGTTGACGCAAATGTACCTGCTGCACCTGTATCAGAAACACGTAGACTTGTAATAGAACAATCATCTGTACTACCGTCGTTCAAGTCTACAGCTGGTACTGAAATATTTCCTGCTGCATCATAACTAACTGCTAAAGTTGCTACACAATTTGCTGTAGGTGCGGTATTGTCACTAATCGTTAAAGTAACTGGTCCCGTTGTGCTTGATAAGCCAGCAGAGTTTGTTGCCTTTAGATATATATTTGAATAAACACCTGCAGAAGAACAAGTGTAATCTTTTGATGCTGTAAATGTACCTGTTGCACTTTCTGCATATGTGAAGGTCATTGTTCCACAATCTTCTGTACTTCCATCGTTAAACTGAGTTGCATTTATAGTTATAGTACCTGGCGTTCCTGTTAAATTTTCAGCAACATTCATTGCCGCTACAACTGGTGCTGTATCGTCTAAGATTGTAATTTTTGCCAAACATTCAGCAAAAGCAGGCGTTGTAGAATTATCTGTAACACGTAATTTTGCATTGACAGAACCCGTTCCTGGATTTGCACAAGTTGCAGTATAAGAAGCGGCATAAGCAACTTCAAAAGTTCCGTTATTGTCTGCATCTACCGTGATTTCATAATCAACAATCGTCGCACAATTATCGTTACTTCCATTGTCTATATCAATTGCATCTACAACGACTGATGCTCCGCCAACAAGAGTTACAGTAATGTCTTCACACATGGCTACTGGGACAAAACTGTCCTCTACAGTGATAACTGCTGTTTTTGTCGTAGAGATGTTTCCGTTTTCATCTGTAGCACGGAAGTTTACAGTACTAGTACCTATGTCTGAACAAGTATAGTCGATTGAACTCTCCCAAGAACCACCGTCCATAATCTCAAATGTCAAAGCTGAACAATTATCTGTACTTCCATCATCTACATCTTCAGCATTTACAGTTACTTCACCATTCAAATCTAAAGCAACCGTGATATCCATTGTCATGGCTACAGGTGCTATATTCTCTAAAACAGATAAAGTATAAGTGTGGTCAGTTGAATTATTTGCTGCGTCCGTTGCGGTGAAAACAATAGTGTAATCACCTACTGGTAAGATTTGATTTGGTATCATTGACCCTGTACCAACAGAAACAATACTACCACCAGAAAGCGTGTAACTAACAGTCAAAGCCCCAGCAGGAACACAATTTGTAGAATTATCAGTAATATCACTGCTTGCGTCATATGCGTAATTTGCACTACAACCACTCGTTGTAATAGATTGATTGGTAGTTGTAATAACTGGAGCTTCATTGTCTTCAACGGTGATAGTAAAATCACAAGCAACGTTATCTGTTCCATTATCGAAATCAAAACCAACAGAATAAGTACCAGGCATCAATGCAGAACCAGAAGCAACATTAGTTGCATCAGCAGTAAAAGTCACTGGGCAACCATTAATTTCACTTGGTGTTGTATAAGATACTGTAGCCGTACATGCACCTGCATCTGTATCTACAACTATGTCTGCAGGACATCCTGTAATAGTAGGCGTATCAGGAAAGGAAACCGTTACAGTAGAAGAGCAAGTATTGACATTATTTGATGCGTCTGTAGCAGTATAAGTAACAGTTGACACACCAGGATTGAAAGTGGTACCACTTGCATCATCATTGCCTGAGCCTGTTGTAGCACCAGAGATAGTGTATGTTAAACCGAGTCCGTTACAATTATCTGTCGCGGTAATTGGTTCAAGGTCGTCTACCATTGCGGTACAAGAACCCGTAGGTAAATCTTGCATTGCGTTAAATGCACACACCAAACTAGGCGTGTAAGCATCTACAATCGTTATTTCAAAAGGAATGGCAGCAGACTCACTAGTACCACTACTATTCATTAATGCGACGAAAAGGTTAACATTTGGCGTTAGACTTACATCTGTACAGTTGTAATTAGTTGCAGGAAAAACGGTCGTCTTTCCAGAGTCCATGTAAAGATTCAATGAACCTCCACCGTTTGGATGACAGGCTGCATTTGAAGAACTTACATAAGCTTCAAATAAAACAGAATTAACTGTTGCTATACCTAATTCATCTAAAGAAAGAGTAATCGATTGGCTCCCTGTATATCCAATATCACACTGCGCTTGCAGAGGATTTTGCACAACAAATAAAGATAAGAATAGAGCTAATAAAGTAATTCCTTTCTTCGTCAGAGAAGAAGTATTTATTGCTTTAAGGTTAGTTAGGGGGGAAACAAATCGTTTGTCTTGGTTTCCCGACCGAGAAGTAAATCTACGGATCATAATTTGGAATTAAATTAAATTAATTGAATATTATTTTACTATCAGACATAAACAGCCTGACCTTTCGGGGTACGCTTATACCCGAAAGTCACTAAAATTGTCTCTTGAATGTGTGCTTATTATTACTTTGAATGAGTCAAAAATCCTACATATCCAAGCATTAGCGCATAAACGCTATAGACCAATATTGACAAATGAATCATTTATCTAATTAGTCGTATGACTTGTTGTTTTTAAGTAAGATGTCTCACAATTGACCTATAAAAATTTTGGTAGTGTGTGCTGTTTGACGGTCAATTTTTGTCTGCGATGTGGGGGAGATTCAAACAAACTCAGTGATAAAGAACATAGTTCTAAAATCAGAATGCTTGACAGAAAAATAGAATTACCTAAATCTCTGTAAATTGAAAAGCTGAAATGAAGGGAGATAGTTTGTGAAAATTTCGATGCTTTTCAATATATTTTGAATGTCCGTGGGATAGATAGAAAACTATAATAAAATAACTATTTGTTCGTACCGCAAAGATAGTTGGAAAAAAAGTTAGTAAACATCCCTACAAGTCGGTATTGTCGAATAGTATAATATAACTATATACAAGTCTCTCATTTTCAACCACTAAAAAAACACAAATAACATTTTGTCTAAAATAAAATATCTTAACACCTACTAATCAATAGATTACAAACAAAAAAAATCAATTTAATAATATTATTCGATGTATATTTGTAGTTTAACCCTCCAAACATAGTACTTCCAAATGCGTTCTACCCAAAATTTAGCAACGGTCTGTTAATGTGCATTTTAACCCATGTTTTCTAATATTAATTCTATCTTAATATTAAACAAATACATATTTTCCGATAGATTTGTAGGGAATCAAAAAAGAAATATTACCTTTGGGTATCCAATTGTACTATTAATAATATGTATAATCCTACCACACTTTTATCTGATATTGTTTTTTATCAAGATATTATTATAGAGAGCTCTCCCAAAAATTTCGTAACAATACAACCTATTATATTAGGTTTTTTTGATGCGTTTTACTGTTTTATCGCACATTACTTTCAGGTTATTTAAAAATTTCAAGGAAATACAGAACGCCCGTTGCTACTATTTTTAAATTGAACATATACAAATGAGTTGAAAGCTTTACAGATTTCAACCCTACAGTTAAACTAAAACAAAGGCATTATCAAATTAATTGATTTTCAGTTGATTATAGTTCCATTTATTGTGATTACGTTTGACTAAAATATTAATTGTTAGTCTTGGCAAGCATCTTAATTAAGCAGCGAATCTAGTCATTCGGCGTTTTATAAATGTTAGCCAATACCGATACAACGAATATACCCATGAATGTGCAAATATACAATTCTCGTAAAAGGATGATACGTCCTTTACTTTCTGTGCTTGTGGTTTTACTGGTTGCTTTTTCTCTAAAAGCCCAAGATATTCACTTCGCACAATTTTATCACTCTCCTCTCAATCTCAGTCCCGCACTCACGGGCGTGCATGAGGGTGACCGCCGATTCATAGGCAATCTTCGAAGTCAGTGGCAAGCCGCCCTTGTTCCTTACAAGACCTTTTCTGGAATGTTTGACTCCAAGGTTTATTCCAATAAATTTAAGAAAGGAATGCTTGGCGTCGGTGCAGTCTTCAATTACGATGTGGCTGGAGACGGTGAGTTGGGCAATGTCCAATTAACGGCAAGTGGTTCTTATGTCATGACTATCGACGCAGAAAATTTCCTTTCTTTTGGTGTACAAATCGGTGTGGCTCAACGTTCTTTTCGTCCAGCTAGTTTGACTTTTGATAGTCAATTTGACGGAGAAATATTTGATCCCAACCGTCCGATAAACGAACAGTTCACAAATACAGCTAAGGTCTATGGTGATGTCAATTTTGGTGTCAACTGGCACGGACAAAAATTGCGCAAACGTACCCGCTTAGATGTAGGTGCAGCAGTTTATCATCTTAATCAGCCCGACCAAAGCTTCAACGCTTCTGACCCCGCGCGTCTTTCTTCGCGCATCAGTCTTTACATGATGCCAACCTTACAAGTCAATAAAAATTTCGATTTTTTAGTGAATGCCATGGCGCAGTTGCAAGGTGCATATACGGAAGGTTTCGTCGGTGCAGGTGGTCGCATTCATCTTAATCAGCGTCGTACCAAAGAAATGGCTTTGCAAATAACAGGCTCTTACCGCTTTAATGCCTTCGGCGATGCGATTATCCCTGCGGCAGAGGTACACTACAAGACATGGATTGTCGGTTTGAGTTATGATATTAATATTTCAGATTTCCAAAGAGCGACAAATCGCTATGGTGGTCCTGAATTGGCAATTCGCTACACGATTACAAATGTAAAACCGATAAATACCTTTAAAATTTGCCCAATCATTTAGACGGTGGACGGTAAACGGTCGCTTTGCTTGACGGTAGACGGTCGCTATTTTTACTTGTACGCTTACCTATTTGAGCTTTTCGCACACTTTCCCGATACCTTTTACCGATTTTACGAAAAATACTAGCGTTCCTTCAGGGATGTTGAATTATGAAATTAGACAGTGAATTAAGAAGAATTTTCTTCATTAAAAAGTTCATAGTTAGACCGTTCATAGTTCATAGTTAAAAATAATCAGCTATGACTTTTCTAAAAAAGATAGCCATTCTTCTTTTACTTTCATTTTGTGCAAACAGTGGTTTTGCGCAGACGCTAAAAGCCTATGAGACGGCGGCGGAAACGGCGTTCACTCAACGTAATTATCATGCGGCGATTGAGTATTTTGAGATTCTATTGGAGATTGACTCCGAAAATCCAAACTACCTCTATAAGTATGCAGAGTCTTTACGCGGGTACGATGCTTACGAGCAAGCGGATACGATATATCGTAAAGTTCGTTTGGAAGCAGATACTCTCTACCCTCTCGCGACTTATTGGGAAGGAAAAATGAAGCAACGCATGGGACTTTATGTTCCTGCTCAGATGAGTTTTGAATTTTACTTAGCTAATCACGAAAATTTTGACCCGCAATATACTCAGCGTGCAAAAAAAGCTATCGAGGAAATCGACTGGGCGGTAGAAGCCGACAGTGAACCTAATGAGGATATTGCTATCGACCGCTTGAGTGATAAAGTGAATAGTGATTATTCTGAGTTTGGAGCGAGTATGGACGGCGGACGTTTGTACTATTCTTCTTTTGCATATACTTACGAAAAAGACGATTTTAAGCCAGCAAGACAGTTCTCAAAGGTATTGCAGTCAGAAGGGGAAGATTTTGGAGAGTTTGTCGAAGGCTTTAATGATAAAGCCCGCCATACAGCGCATTTTGCTTACAATACGGACACGACGAAAGTTTATTATACACTTTGCGACTACTCAACAGTGACAGATGTACGTTGTGAGATTTTCACGCGTGAGATTAATCCTGATGGTAGCTATGGCGCGCCTGTAAAACTACCTGCTAGCGTCAATGTCCCAGGAAAAACGGCAACACAACCTAACATTGGTAAAGACGCCGTATCAGGATATGAATTATTATTTTTCTCGTCTGACCGTGACGGTGGACGTGGAGATTTAGACTTGTGGTGTAGTATTATTAATCCTAATGGCGAGATTTCGATACCTGTTAATTTGCCAGAGGTTAATTCTCCTGACGACGACATTACACCTTTCTTTCACATCCCTTCACAGACACTTTATTACAGTAGTAATGGCTTTTTGAATATGGGCGGTTACGATGTTTTCAAGTCGAAAAAATCAGAAGACAATTGGTCAGAACCAGAAAATATGGGCGCACCAATCAATTCTTCTTACGATGACATTAGCTACTGGCTAAATGAAGGTGAAATGATTGGCTTATTCTCTTCTAAAAGATTGGGTTCTAACTTTTTAGATGCAGAAAAAGAAGCTTGTTGTTTTGATATCTATCGTACACGTGTGACTGCGCTTGATTTGTTAGCTTTTACTTTCAATAAAAAAGATGATACGGAACTTTTAGGCGCAAGAATGACGCTTTATGAAATGATGCCAAATGGAGAGTTGAAAAAAATTGGAGATAGAGTAAATGAGTTAGATAATGATTTTCCGTGGAGATTAGAAACAGGAAAAAAATACGTCATTACTGCTGAGAAAGATAAGTTCTTGCCGATTTCAGACACTATAGATTTAAAAAATCCATCTTTATTAACAGCTAAGGTAATCAAGCGTGAACTCTATCTCGAACCAGAGGCTTTGGATTTTTTGGCGCGTGTATTTGATAAGGATACAAAGGATGCTTTGAAAGGGGCGACGATGCAATTTATCATCGGAAATGACTTGGAAGATTTGGTGGTCAATAAAAATGACAACGAATTCCCTTTGACGTTAAAGCGAAATAAGAAGTACACGATTATCATGTCTAAGCCAGGTTACTTTCCAGATACTTTACTTTTGGACATGAAAGAATTGGGTAATCCTTTGTCTTATCAATATGATTTTTATTTGAAAGAAAAATCTATTCAGGACATTGTTCCAATGATTTTGTATTTTGATAATGACCGTCCTAATCCAAAAACGATGAAGGTGACTTCGGATAAATCATACTCCGAAACTGCGGCAAATTATTACGCACGCAAACAAACTTTCATCACAGAATATACCAATGTACTAGAAGGTCGGGACCGTTTCCTCGCCGAAAATCGAATGGAGGCATTCTTTGAGCGTGAGATTAAAGACGGGGACGAAAACTTAAAAGTTTTCTGTTATAAATTAATTGAACTTTTAGATGCAGGACAAGTCATCAAAATATACATCAAAGGTTACGCAAGTCCGCGTGCGGGTGCAGAATACAACTTCAATTTAGGTCGTCGGCGCGTTGATTGCATACGCAATCAGTTTGACCGCTATGCTGGAGGTTTATTCCAAAAATATCGCTCTAATGGACAATTAAGCGTCGAAGAAATATCATTTGGTTCTTCTAAAGCGCCAAAACGTTTAACGGATAAATTGAGTGATGACCGTGAGTCTGTCTTTGGTATTTTAGCTTCTCGTGAACGCCGCGTAGAAATCGTCGGTATTCGCTTAGATGACGGAAAGACTATTATTGATACGGTACTTCCAGATGGAAAATAGTCTTACGGTAGACGGGCGTTTCGCTTGACGGTGGACAGCGCGTTTATCAAAACTAAATTTCAAGACAAAAAGAAAATAAGAAAAACGGAACAGATAGTTGCAAGACACGGCAAAACCATCAACCTTCAACTATCTACCGTATTAAAAATACGATTATGAAAAGGCTACTAATTTTGTTGCCCTTATTATTGTTGCTTTGCCCCCGTGCAGAAGCTTCTCACATAGTGGGAGGGGACATTTCCTATCAACATATAGAAGGCAATACTTACGAAGTACTGGTGCGCGTTTATCGAGACTGTTTCTATGGTCTAGAGGCTGCACAATTCGACGACCCTGCTTCGGTCGGTATTTTTGATGAGAATAATATGCTGATTGAGAATTTACTCATCCCCTATGTGACAGATGATACTTTATCTGCTGTATTTGCTAATCCATGTCTTTTTGTTCCAGATGATGTCTGTGTACATACGACAGAATATAGAGATACGGTTACATTGGCACCATTGGCGACGGGTGAAACTTATACCTTTACTTATCAGCGTTGTTGTCGAAACGAAACAATAACAAACCTAAACGAGCCAGACGAAACAGGGGCGAGTTATACGATTACGATGTCAGCAGAATCAATGGCATTAGATAATAGTACGCCAGACTTTGGGCAACCTGCACCGATTTTTATCTGTTTGGGTGAACCTATTGACTATGACCATAGTGCATTTGAAAGCGATGGAGACCAATTAGTTTATAGCTTTTGTATTCCAAAAACAGGTGCATCTATCGAAAATCCTCGTCCTCAACCACCTCTCCCACCACCTTATGACGATGTGAATTTTGCAAATGGAATTGGCTTAACAAATCTACTCGGCGGCGGTGCAAATCCAATGGTAATTGACCCGACTACGGGTTTTATTACAGGTATTCCAAGTTTTCAAGGTCAGTATGTTGTCGGCGTTTGTGTGCAAGAATTTAGAGACGGGGTACTTATAGGAAGCGTTAGACGTGACTTCCAATACAATGTCGGTTTATGTCAACAAGTACAATCTGTTGTTGCTGCACCAAGTGCACAATGTGATGACTTGACAGTCAACTTTACTAATAATAGTACAGAGGCAGAAGAATTTATCTGGCAGTTTGATTTTTTAAATAATCCAGGAGTATCTTCTACTGACATAAATCCTTCTCATACTTATCCAGATACAGGTACATATACTATTCGTTTAATTTCAGAACCGACTAAGCCTTGTGCAGATACTTTACTATTTGATGTTTATTTACAAAACAACTCTCTTGTCTCTGCATTCAAATTAGATATTTATGACTGTGAAAACAGAAGTGTCATACAAGCACAAGACCTTTCGACAGATGTCATTTCTCCTGTCATAGGTTGGAATTGGGTATTAACCTATGGAGATACAACAATTATTTCAACAGAGCAAAACCCAGAATTTGAACTTCCACCAGGGATTATCGGTAGCATTGAGTTGACCGTAACTTCTTTAAATGGCTGTGAAACAACATCTTCACAGGTATTTGTCTCTGGACAAAATAATCCTATTGATTTTATTGCAACTAATCACGAACTCTGTGAAGGGGAAAGTGTGGCTTTAAATCCAGAAGTTAATTCTGATTTAGATTTCACTTATACTTGGTCACCAGGGGAAACTTTAGATGATGCCAGCAGTTCAAATCCAACGGCAACTCCGCCAATAGGAAATACAAATTACAACGTAACAGCCTCCGCTTTAGACGGCGAGTGTATTGTAAGTACAGAAGTATCAGTTGATGTTCTGGTACGACCAGAGTTAGCTTTTGACTTTATGGTTGATTGTGATGCTTTGACTGTTCAATTTAACAACCAAAGTCAAAATACAAATACTATTCTTTGGATATTTGATGACAATGGAAATACTTCGACAGAGACTAGCCCCTCTTATACTTTCTCCGATTATGGGGAGTATGAAGTTCAACTAATGGTACCAGAGGGAGAATTATGTAGAGATACTATTTCACAAATTATTACAATTGAACCACGTATTTTAGATGCTAAGTTTACTTTTGAATACTCTGATTGTTCAGAAGATGATATTACAATCCAATTTCAAAATACATCTGAAAACTCTCTAATCAACACAGCAACTTACGCGTGGACATTTAGTAATGGAACCAGTTCAAGTCAGCAAAATCCCGTTCTTGTCCTCGACAACGAACAAATTTTAACTGCAAGTTTGACAATTACAACTGAGGAAGGTTGTACTTCAACAACTTCTCAAACATTAAATATAGACTTTACAGAATTAGACCTTTCGTTAACACCTATTCAAATTTGTTTGGGGACAGAACAAGGTCTAAACCCTAATGGGAATACTGCTTATCAATATCTTTGGTCACCAGCGACGGGTTTAGATGACGCGACAGCAGTTAATCCAATTGCTAACCCTGCTGAGACGTCGACCTATACTGTAGCTGTACAAAATATCAGTGCAGATACTTGTACAATTTCACGCCAAGTAAGCGTTTTCGTACCGCAAGCTATTGAATTGACAGCAAGTGATGATATTTCTATTTGTGAAGATGAGACACAAATATCTGCTAGTTCTGTTGTTGCTTCTGACTATGTTTGGACGAATGCAGATGGTCTTTCAGAAACAACGGCGACGATTGATATCAGCGTTTCAGGAACAACGGTTTATACTGTTGTCGCTACAGATGAGTTTGGTTGTACCGAAACAGAAAATGTAACGGTAGAAGGTGGTGCAGTTGCAATCACAGCATCAGGTGATGCCGTCATTTGTGATGATGAGGCATTAAACGTCTTTGCAACGAACCTTGACCCAAATGATGATTTAACTTACAATTGGACGCCAGCAACAGATATTCAATCTGGTGCCGATATTGCTAATCCAACAGTTACAAATACACCTGGTATTTATACTTTTACGGTAGATGCAAGTAGTCAATATGGCTGTGAAGCAACAGAGACTGTAGACGCTGTCATTTATGATGCGGACGCAGCTTTTGATTTCACTTTCGATTTTGAATGTAATGGTGCGACGGTAGACTTTTCTAATGCAAGTACCAATGCTTTTGGTTATGCTTGGGACTTTGGTATAGAGGGTACAGATACTGACATTTCAACAGAAGAAAATCCTTCTTTTACTTTTCCTGGTCCAGGAATGTACACTGTGACTCTCGGTACGATTTACGATGTAGATTGTGTGACACCAACGACTATCCAAGTTGAAGTTCCAGATGATTTGGTTATTGCTGACTTCTCTTTGGCTTATGAGGATTGTGAGACAGATGAAATTACAATCAACTTCACAGACCAAACACAAAATTTCTTGGACAATACCATTTCATGGGATTGGACATTTAGTAATGGAACGACTTCTGAAGAACAAAACCCAACAGTAATTTTAGATGAAGAACAAAGCTTAACGGCTACTTTATTAATTACAACTGCTGACGGTTGTACTGCTTTATCTGAGCAAACTTTTGAGGTTGACTTTATTGAAGAAAATACAACGGCGGCTATCACGATTTGCTATGGTGATGAAACGGAATTAAATCCCGGTGGCGCCAATACCTATACTTACGCTTGGACGCCGATAACTGGTCTATCTGATGCTACGATTGCAAATCCTATCGCTAGCCCATTGGAGACAACGGTTTACGATTTGACTATTACTAATTTTGGTGCAGATGCTTGTTCTATCACGCGTCAAGTGACGGTGACTGTTACGGACCAAATTGCTTTGTCATCAACAGAAGATTTATTGACTTGTGGAGAGACGGTGACTTTGACTGCAACTACAGCTGCTTCTGATTTGAATATCGTATGGGTAGATGACAATGAAGATATCTATAATGGTGCGGTTATCGATGTTTTGCCAGAAGCAGAATTGACATATATCGTGACGGCAACGAATGATTTTGGTTGTTCTGAACAAGATACTACTTTTGTTTTCAATGGTAATATGGACTTGACGACACAAGGCGAACGTATCATTTGTCCAACGGAAAGCTTGGTGATTGAGGCATTTAATAATGACTTTAGTGACGTCGTGGACTGGCAATGGGAAGCAGGTGTAAATGGAACAATCATTTCAGGTAGTAATACCTCTACACCAACAGTTTCTGTAGACTTAGAAGGTGTTCCTGTTCAATATTACATCACAGCAACTAATCAGCACAACTGTACTTCACAAGATAGCGTGACGGTTACAATGTCAGATTTCCTGCCTGCTTTTGAAGCGCAAATCCCTGCTTGTTCAGATGTAGCAACGCCATTAAATCCGAGTGCAAACGAACAATACGTTTATGAATGGTCTCCTAATATTGGTTTGAGTGACCCGAATTCACCTAACCCAATGGTGACTTTGACAGAAAATCAGACTTACACTGTGACTATCACCGACTATCAAGGAATTGATACTTGTTTCAGTATAGAGACGGTTGAGGTTATTGTTAATCCTTCGATTGGCTTAGAAGCATTTGGAGATACCCTTTTATGTGCAGAAGAAACGGTTAATATTTTTGCAAATAGTTCAACGCCTACTGATTTCATATGGGCTACAGATGCTGCCTTTACTAATGTTTTTGATAATGGTGCAAGTGTCCCTGTGACGCCTGTCGGAACAGAAACTTACTATGTGCGCTCAACGGATGAATTGGGTTGTATAGAAGAATCAGAAGTTACGATTAGTAGCTATCCTTTAGATTTCAACTTACCAAATTCGAAGAACTTGTGTATTGGAGAAAGTACAGAAGTTGCAGTAGAAAATACGGCTGCGGACCAAAATCTAACTTATCTCTGGTCGCCGATTGAGAATATTGTCAATGGGGCGACGAGCAGTAATCCGGAAGTAAATCCTGATACAACAACAATGTTTTTTGTAGAGATTACCAATCAAATTGGCTGTATGGCAATGGATAGTATTGAAGTAGTAGTAGAAGACTTAGAGTCAGAAATGTTTGTTTCAGCGACTCCTGACACTATACTTTTGGGTAGCGGTGAGACTTCACAGTTGATGACGACTGATGATTCTTCTTATAAGTATGACTGGCAACCAGAGGAAAGTTTAGATGATAGTGAGGTTTTCAATCCAATTGCTTTACCAGAAGAAACAACGACTTATACTGTTGAAATTACGGGAGAATTGGGTTGTGTCACTGAACGCAGTGTGGAGGTTGTCGTCGTAGACTTAGAATGCCGTGAACCTTTCGTTTTCATTCCAAATGCTTTTACACCAAATGGAGATAACGAAAATGATGTACTTTATGTACGTGGTTCTAACGTTGAAGAAGTCTTCATGACGGTCTACAATCGTTGGGGTGAAAAGATGTTTGAAACCAATGATAAGAATATCGGTTGGGACGGAACATTTAAAAACAAACAGCTTCCTCCAGATGTGTATGGATACTATATGCAGGTTAAATGCTTCAATGGTATGGAGTATTTTAAGAAGGGGAATATTACTTTGTTAAAGTAACTCATAGTATTCTTAAAGTTAAAAAGGACTTGCTCGATGTTTCGAGCAAGTCCTTTTTTGTTTAGAGTTTGAATATTGTTTGAGTTGTTTGAATGGTTTGTTAGTTTGAGTTGTTTGAAAACTTAAACTAATTGAATTTGAACTTCTGCCCTCTGATTTCACAGTCTTTTAAATAGGTTATGAAGTTGTGAATTTTCCAGCCATTCTTAATGGACATTTGGGTGAGCCTATCGAAAGTTACTTGGTCAATGTGTCCTCGGTCTAAAGCCCGACAAAGTTGCGACCGTACTTCATCATTTGAGCCACTTGAAATACTTAAGAAGTGTATAAATTCTTTCGTTCCACGTCGTCTATATCCTTCTGCGATATTATCCATGACGGAACCACTTGAGCGGTTAATCTGGTCTTTTAATCCCCAATCTTTACTAAATGAGCCATTTCTTGCAATTGTCCAAATTTCTTTACAAAGTACGCGCGCGAGTTGCCACGCTTCAATATCTTCGAATCGTTTAATGGTAGCCATAGTTGTGTGTTTTCTTAGTAAAACGAGTTAAAAATTAATCTAACAGCCTAATAATCAAACAAATATAATAAATCGACTCAAATCAGCAAATCATTCTAACAATATTCTAACAAGTCAAACAATTCTAACTAAAAAAAATGGTTCTCCGTCAAATCGTGTGAAAGTGACATGAAAAAAATTACTACGTCTCCGTCCTATGCCTATCCATCTTCAACAACACACCAATCATCAAAGAAAAGCCCAATAACGAAGACCCTCCCTTACTAATAAACGGAAGTGGAATACCAATTACAGGCATTATTCCCATTGTCATCCCGATATTGACGATAAAGTGTACAAACAGAATTCCTACAACACCATAAGCGTAACAGCGCACAAAGGCAGACCGCTGTCGCTCCGCTATGACTGTAATACGCCACAGTAGCAGCAAGAAAAAGAGAATGATAGATAAACTACCAATGAAGCCTTGTTCCTCTCCTATCGCAGAGAAAATGAAGTCTGTGCTTTGTTCGGGGACAAAGTTAAGTTGGGTCATATTTCCACTGAGAAAACCTTGACCTTCTAAGCCACCAGAAGCGATAGCTGATTTAGATTGAATGAGATTATAAAGGGAACCTTGTGGGTCACATTTTTCGGGATTTAACCAGACATTGATACGGTCTTTTTGGTGGCGGGCTAAAAAACTAAAACTCACCGCAGAAAAATAAACCAATGCAGAAGCGACTAATCCAGCAATGAGGATGAAACTCGTCGTCTTTCCTTGTCCTTGTCTCCAGGCAACAAAACTTAAAATGACAAAAATCACTGCATCTACAATCAGCACGTAAGGTAAATTTACCCATTCTTCTCCCAATGCAAACCAAGAACCTAACAACAATATCATAAAACCTCCAATACCATAAATGCGATTTTCGAAAGTCAAGCAAATACCCAATGATGCCAAAGAGACAATGCCCCAAATAACCTTTAATGGTACGTCCTCATACATTATCCCTAAGATGAAACAAGCCGCTACAGAAAATCCAACAATATAAAAGTTAGCAGGAAACCCTTCGCGAAAGAAAAGTAATAAAAAAGAGAAAAATATCAAAGCAGAACCCGCATCAGGCTGTAATAGTATCAAAGCGGCTGGCGCTAATATCAAACCAAAAGAAATGGCTTGTGCATTGAGATATTTTAAATTGACATTAATCCGAGAAAGATAGGCAGCTGCTGCCAGACAGGTGGCAAACTTGGCAAATTCAGAAGGTTGTATCGAAAATCCTCCAAAGGCAAACCAAGAGGTCGCCCCTTTAATTTCCTTCCCAAATATGAGGACCAACAACAGTAAAAGCATGGAAAATCCATAAATGGGATAAGCAAAGGTCTGCCAAAACTTCCTATCAATTATCTGTGTAAAGAAAAAGACAATCAAAGAAATCAACACCCAAATAGTTTGCTTTCCTGCTTGCGTTTTCAATAAGAAATCGGAAATACCCGCATCATAACCACCATTGTAACCGACCGAAAAAAGCATACTCCACCCTATCGCTAGTAAACATAGATACAGCGAAAAGGTCATGACGTCAGCGGACTTGGCGGGTCTTTCTCTCATTGAGTTAGTTGGTTGTGTAGATTAGTTGATTGATTATTCAACTAAAAATTTCTAATTAGCAACCTCGAAAGGTTGAATTTTTTTATCTTTCACAGGATATGCAGAAGAGTAATCTCGCTTTAGGCGATACATCATTTGTGTCGCTTCTAATTTGGTAATGAAAGCCCCCGCACGCAAGCGGTAATAGGGCGCGACATGTGTCCAATCGACAGCGACTCCTGGATATAAACTTAGGAAACGTTCTTTTTCACGTTCCACTTTTTGACGGTCAGTTGTCGCTACTAACTGAATACGCCAACCGTCTACAAACTGCTGTCCTCGATTGATTTCTGCGTATCGCTGCATCATCTCCTCGATATTTGGTTGCGCCTCAACTGTAATTGTGCCTTGTGCTTGTAATGCAAAAGCAAAACAGATTAAAAGCAAACTTAGATATATTCTCATTTTTTCAATTGAATTTTTATCGTTCTCCGTCAAATCGTGTGACAGGAAAAAATAGAAAGCTAAAATCAAGTAACTACCTAGCTTTCTATTTTTTTTATGTCACTTTCATACGATTTGACGGAGAACCATTTTCTTAATCGAAGCAAAGATAGACCGCTTCTTTTGAAATAAAAGCCGAATCCTTTCCTTTTTCGGCCGCTTTTCAAGATTTTCGCAAAAAGAAATGAATTCGTTAGATGCTGTTTGCTGATTATTGATAGCAAACTAGCCCTATTGCTTCATTTACCTAAGACTTTATCAATATATTATTACCAATAAAAAATAAAATCATGAAATCTGTAACCACCTTTGTCATTTGCTTTCTAGCATTTCTATTGACAACTTGTACTCCAAAAGTAGCTCAAAAAATTACTACTTCAAATACTCCAACTTTTGGTAAAAATGTATTAATTCATCAAGGCACAACAGGTTTTGGTCCTTGTGAACCGAGTATCTATATCAACCCAAAAGACGATAATAAAATTGTCGCAGGTTCCGTTTTAAACAATGTTTATTTCTCAGATGACGGTGGCGTGACTTGGTCAAAAGACCAGCTAGAGTCAAGCTATGGTGTCTACGGCGACCCTGTTATTAGTGCGGATAGTAAAGGGAATTTCTACTATCTCCACCTATCTGACCCTGACAAGAAAGGCTGGTCAAGTCAAAAATTATTAGACCGTATAGTTATTCAAAAATCGGCTGACGGAAAAACATGGGAAGACGGTTCTTTCATGGGGATGCATCATCCAAAAGACCAAGACAAACATTGGATTGGTATTGACCCAAAGACAGATGCGCTATATGTCACGTGGACCGAGTTTGATAAATACAATAGTAAAAACGCAAAAGACAATTCTCGTATTCTTTTTTCTAAGTCAACGGATGAAGGCGCAACTTGGAGTGAAGCGATTTCGATAAATCAATTCGACGGCAATTGTTTAGACGATGACCGTACGACTGAAGGTGCAGTCCCCGTCGCAGGTCTCAATGGCGAAGTGTACGTCGCCTGGTCTTATGACAATAAAATCTATTTTGATTACTCCAAAGACAGCGGAAAAACATGGCAAGACGAAGACATTCTCGCTGTACAACAACCAAGTGGTTGGACTTTCGACATTCCAGATATTGGTCGTGCGAATGGATTACCGATTCTCTCCATTGACCACAGCCAAAGCAAACATCGTGGTACGCTCTATCTCAACTGGACAGACCAACGTAATGGCGAGAACGACACCGACGTCTGGCTTTCAAAATCTACTGACAAAGGTCTAACTTGGTCTAAACCTAAACGCGTCAACGATGACCCTGCGGGCAAACAACAATTCTTCACATGGATGTCGGTTGACGCCGCGACGGGTTATATCTACACTGTTTTCTATGACCGCCGTAATCATGACGACAGCCAAACGGATGTCTATCTCGCCTACTCTACCGACGGTGGCGATACTTTTACAAACCAAAAGATTAGTGAAACACCGTTTTTACCGACTTCGGAAGGTGTGTTCTTTGGGGATTATAATAATATCTCAGCCCGGAATGGGAAGGTGCGTCCGATTTGGACTAGATGTGATGAGGGGAAGTTGAGTGTTTGGACTAGTTTGATTGAGTTTTAGAAATTTCTTGTTCGTTTCTTCAAAAAACTGTATATTTGAAATGCTAGTCAGATATAAAATCAGTTTTTTGAAGAAATAAAAAAGCATATTATGAATTTACAAACAAAGAAAATGAGTTTAGTTGAACAACTCATGCAAGTCAGTGATGAACGTATCTTGACTGCGGTTCAAAGTATTTTGAGCTTTGGTTTAGAAAAGGAGCAAGAGAAACCTATTTTGAAAAATCATTTTTCTGCTGCACAAAAAGAGCAAATTGAAATAGCTTTGAAGCAATTAAAGACAGGAAAGAAAATTTCTAATGAGGATGTTATGGCGGAGTTTAGAGCTAAATATCAAAAAGTATGAATTTTGCTATTTCATGGTCACAACTTGCCAAATAAAAATACGCGGAGACCTTGCAGTATATTGAATCTGAACATGGCTTGGAGGCTGCGCTAAAATTTATGGATGCTACAGATAATGTATTAGCATCAATATCTATGTTTCCAAAAATTTTCTCACTGACTGATTATAAAGATTTACGTCGTGCGGTGATTACCAAACAAACTTCCCTTTATTATCTTGTACTCGAAGAGGAAGTAGAATTGGTTATTTTTTGGGATAATCGACAATCTGGTGAAGGATTGATTGAAGTACTTGGAGAATAAAGCGATATTTTACAATTATATCAATACTGTTCGTTATTTCAGCTAGTTCACTTTCTGTAAACTAGCTGAAATAACGAACAGATTAACTCTAAGAGGGTAATACAACTCTAAATCCCAAGTTTAGATATTTATGCCCACTATTATCATTTGAGTTGTCATCAGCAGGAGGAATTCCAAAACGTCACGAAACTTAACCTTTTTTTCATAGTACCTATTTTCATTTTTCGAATTAACTGCATGAACAAATATGAATGATATAAATCAAAGCGTGCATAAATCAATTCTAAAATATTTTTCAAAAAAACTGTTACCTTTTCCCACCCCCGCATTATAAGAGTGTTGTTATTCAAATCGTACATTGTTTTCTAGAAAACAATCCCTCTACGCAGCCTATCCGAATAACAAGTCAGCAAAAATCATTAAAAAATAAGACAGAAGAAGGCAAGAACTTCAATAGAATTTCTATGTCAACAATCACCGAACTTTCAAATTGAAAGTCCACGGAGTGCCCTTTTATTCCTTATTAAAAATACAGCATATCGTTTAAAATTTACACTGTTTTCTAAGTCATTTTTTATAAAATTCGTTTTAGGCATTACAGTTCAAAGCCGTCTACCCTCAAGCGTAGCGACCGTCAACCGTCTGCCGTTTCAAAAAAACATGTCTGAATTAATTTGGAGTTGCCTCGGCAACTTCTAGCTCGCTCGTGCACTGTGTGCAAGGCTGCGGCAGTGTGCGACGAGCCTTTTTCAGAAAAAAGTAAATCCAAAGTATTCACCTGGTAAAGACCGTCCGCCGTCAAGCATAGCGACCGTCAACCGTCAATCGTCAAAAAATGTCAATACCAAAAGAACCTCGGCAGTTAATGATAAATCTCATGTATCTCGTCTTGACTGCCATGCTCGCGCTCAATGTTTCGGCAGAAGTGATGCAAGCATTTTTCCGTATGGATGAAGGCTTGAAAGAAAGCTCTATGCTCGTTAATCGCTCTAACCTTTCTCTCGGCGCTGCCATTAATAAACAAGCAGAAGCATATAGTCAATACGAACCATATCGTGCTAAAGCGAAGGAAGTACAAGCAATTACGGATGAGTTTTATCGCGAAGTTGGTACTTTAAAAGAATTGTTACTAACAGAATCTGGCGGTAATGACGAACACGGAAAGCCTTTACACGCAAAAGATACAGATACGCCAACGCGTTTATTGGTTAATGAAAAGCGTGGCGATGAGTTGGAACAATCAGTCAATGCTATTCGTGAAAGATTATTGGCGCAAGTAGACGACGAAATGGTACGGGCAACATTAGAGCAAGCAATTCCATTAAAAGTAAATCCTGTTCCTGCCGACTCAGAGAAAAACTCTTGGTCAGAATTTAACTTTCAGCAGATGCCAATGGCTGCGGTTTTGCCCATTCTCACAAAATTACAAAATGATGTACGCATGTCTGAGACGGCAATTCTAAATCATTTCTTAGACCAAATGAATGGCGATGTTTTCGTCACGGACCAATATGCAACGGTCGTTGCTGCGGAGAAAAGTTACGTTATTCGTGGGGAGCCTTTTCGTAGTGAGATATTTTTGAGTGCCTTCAGTAGCACCGCCGACAACATTGAAATTACAGTAGACGGTCGTAGACTTGCCGTCGAAGGAGGAAAAGCAATTTTTAATGCGACGCCTTCTTCTGTTGGAGATAAAAAACACCGCGCTTTGGTCAAAATGACTAATCCTGTCACAGGAGAAATTAAGACTTTTGAGAAGACCTTTGAGTATGAAGTTGGAGAGCGTTCGGTGACGGTATCTGCGGATAAAATGCAGGTAATGTATATCGGTGTGGATAATCCTATTTCAATTTCGGCAGCAGGTGTGCCGAGTAGTCAAGTGCAGGTCAATGCACAGGGCGTGGATTTACGCAAAGAAAGCAACGGGCATTATATCGCCAAGCCTACGCGCCCTGGTAAGGCAACTATTACGGTATCTGGCGGAGGACTCAAACCAACCAACTTTGAATACAAAGTCAAAAAAATTCCTAATCCAGTTATCACATTAGGAGGAAAATTGGGTGGTCTAATGAATGTCGCCGAGTTCAGGGTACATAAAGGTATCGTTCCGATTTTAGAGAATTTTGACTTTCAGGCAAAATGTAAAGTGGATGGATTTGAAGTGACCCGCGTCAGAAATGGCGATGCTGTTTCTGAAATGAACAGAGGTGGCACTTATCTAAGCGACGCAAAACGTTTGGTTGATAATGCTAAACGGGAAGACAAATTTTACTTTGATAAAATAAAAGTACGTTGCCCAGGCGACGTAGCTGGTCGGACGATGAATGGGTTGATATTTACGCTACGGTAGTTCATAATTGTAAGTTGACGGTTGATAGTGCCGCCCTATATTCAAAATTCTTCATTCAAAATTCAAAATTAATCCTATATGAAAAAGCTAATAATTCTAGCAACAATAATCCTATATACTTTCTCCGCAAAGGCACAACAATCTCCACTTGATGACATCACCCAACGTGAAATTATCCAAGAAAAACTCCCTCTCGCCTATGCACCTATTGAGGAAAGAGATATTTTTTGGGAAAATAGAATCTGGCGCGTCATTGATGTCCGTGAAAAAATGAACTTGCCCTTTGCTAATCCAGATAGACCTTTTTTCGATATTTTAGTGGATGCTGCACAAGATGGCGAAATCACTCTTTACGATACGGAGACTGATGATTTTTCTTATCCAATGAGCATGGATGATTTGAATGGAAAGTTATTTCGTAGCGATACCGTTGAAATATGGACCGAGGCTGAAACGATGGATTTGCAGGTTGTGCAAAGTGAAATAAATCCCGAAGATATCAAACGTTACCGCGTTAAAGAAGTCTGGTATTTTGATAGTCAAATTTCAGTGATGAAGGTTCGTATTCTAGGCATTGCTCCGCTGCAAGAGGTATTTGATGATTTCGGAAATTTCAAATATGAGCAACCACTATTTTGGGTCCACTACCCTTCTGTGAGAAATGTCTTGGCTAAAGAACTCGCCTTTACAGATGGCAATCAAGCAGCACGTACGACTTGGGAAGACTTAATGGAAAGACGACAATTTGCCAGTACAATTTACAAGCAATCTGATGTTAGAAACCGTCGACTGGGAGATATGTATTCTGGCGTAGATAGACTTTTGGAAGCCGAGAAGATTAAACAGGAGGTGTTTAATGTGGAGCAGGATTTTTGGAGTTACTAAATCCACTTAAATATTTCGTGTGATTTTCCACGATTTTTGAAGATTTAAGTAAAGGTGACATTCATTTTTTTCAAAAAAAGTATTATACACTTTCGTCAATAGTTCTTACCTTGTGCGGCATACATTAAATAACAAGTACTCATATAAAAAA
>CALDUB010000204.1 GCA_937923465.1 uncultured Saprospiraceae bacterium | reverse complement strand
ATACTTCAAAAACTGCTTCAAAGCAGATTGCAATTTATCCCGTTCCTCTTTCCCTATCAATAACATAAAAGGCTCATAACCTGTATGATAGTCATGTGTAGTCATTTTCCAATAGGACAAGCCTAGGAGAGGAGTCTGACGATTTTGGACCACATCATGCAAAGCGTTTAGAGCCAAAATACGTTCTTGAGGACGAATATCTGCCTTTTTCCAAATTATCAGTGTATCTATTTCTCCATTTGTCAGTAAGTTAAAACCGTCGCCTTGCCAAGGTGCTGTTGTACAATCCGCCTTGGGCGTATAACCTATTTCAGTAAAGAAAATTGGTAGACTATCTATATTATTTTTCCTTTTAAAATCTGCGATATCCATAAAAACACTATCCCAACCATTATACAATTCTTGATAAAGTAGGGAGTCGCTTAACTTTTGAGTTTGAATTTTGCGCAGAGGAAAATAAGCATTAATACCAATACAGTCCAACTCATCCCAGAAGCTAACTTCGTTGTAATTATCAAAATTAGCGGCTAAAGTCATTGTTCCGTCATAGTGTTTTCGTGCATTTCTAATGATATTCCTCCAGATACTATCCAATTGAATTCGGTCGATATTCATGCGTGTTAGAAAACCTGGAACTTGATTATAACAAACAGCATCTGCCCATTTTTTTTGCTCCGTAATTTTATCATTGATGAATAACTCTTGACTTTGATAATTGTCTGCCCCACGTACCCATAAATCCTCTGCTTCTAATTTATCTCGATATTTGAAAATACGCCCCATGTGCGTTTTCTGATTTTCGACATCTAAAAAGTAGTTGAGTAAAGGAGGTAAAGAGTCCAGTTGTTGAGTGGCTGTCAATGCATTCATTTCACTACCAATTGCAAAAATATCGACACCTTCTCTTTCACATATTTTTGCCCATTGTTCAACCAAATAATTATATCGTCTGAACCATTCTTCCCGATGCTCCAAATTTTTTGGAAAAATCATCCCATGCCACTTAAATTTATTCAGAGGTTTGTTGTGTTGCAGTGCTACGCGCAAGACCATAATAACCTTAACTCCACGAGATTTAATAGCTCTAATTTCTTTGATAACATGCATAGTATCTTGGTCCTCCCACCAAATATGGTCAGAATTCCAGTCTCCTTGTTTGGCATAAGCAGTGACTTGAGCCAAATTCATCCCTGCGTCCTTCAAAGTTTTTGCCCAAGAAACTTGATTGGCTTCATTGATTTGAATGCCTCCAACATACTTGGTATTACCGATAGGTATTGGTGTTTTTTTACAGCTAAGAGCGAGTAAAAAAACTAAGATGAGTAAACTACAAATCCCATGTTTTAATTTCATGGCACGAAGGAACATAATAATTTTTAATATTGTACTGTTGGGAAGAAATTTTGAATGAGAAATGTCTTTATTGGAGTACTATTTAACTCTAAAAAAAATGATTTAATATAGTCTAGTCCTTAATCTTTACTATCAATTTTTGTTTGAAAAAGGCGACAATTGCGATTCCTTCTCGTTGCTTGTTGTAGCCCTCGGCATAGCTGTACTTCTCTAAAATAATGTTATGCGCGCCAGTAATAATAATCTTACCAAATGTACCATGTACCATATTTTCAGATAAAGTAAAATCAATATCTGGGTGCAAATGAAATCTCGATTTTGCCTCTTCTTGTGGACTTGATAGCTTATCTATGATAGTAAGGGTATTTTTTTCGACTGAAAAACTGCGTTCATGTTGCACTTTTGGTTTAGTATAAGAGGTGCAAATTGCCGTAATACTATTTAGCGATTCAGATATAATACTTGCTTTTGCTCTTTGTCCCACTCGAAAACCTCCCCAAACATCAGATTGGTTATCATCTGCAATTTGAACGGTATTATGTGCTGCTGTCGAGCGTTCAGTATGACGCAAGGCGTTTTTTTCATAAGTTGAAATACCTGTATCTACAATCAGTGGCAAACCGTTTTTGTGTAAAACAAAATGTAGAGCGTCCGCATGTGCATGCCCTGGAATATAACTTGGCGTAATTCCTCCAACATCTACTATCAATTCGTAATTTTCCTTCCTGAAAACACGATAATTAGAATCCGAAAGCTGTATTTTCTTTTTGCTTATTTCAAGACTATTAGCGTAATCTGATAAACTTTTTGGACTCGGTGCGATGCCTGATGTACTATCGTTAAAACGGGGTGTTTCGCCACTTTCTAAAGTCATTTCGCGTAACCAAGCACACATTTTACTTGCCTTGTCCCGAAAACCAGGTAGCGTTTCTCCTGCAAAAATATTAGGATTGTTGTCTACTAAATTTATACAGTCCAAAATTCGATATAACATTAACTGATGGTACATTGGTGTAACCTCAAAATGCGCCCCGTCATTTAATATTTGTTCCTCTAACTGAGGTAATAAAATGTTATTTGAAATTTTGAGGAATTGATTATCAGAAAAATAGAAGGCAGCATAAAAAAAGGCAAACCCATTTTCAAGTAAATGATTTCCGAGCAGATGATATTCTATTTTTTTAGAAAGTAGCTTTACTTGTGCATAGAGAAATGCGTCAATCTCAGAGTCCTGAATTTGATGTTTTACAAGAAACTTAATCCAAAAAATAGTACGCAACGCAATAGGAAAAGGCTCTAATCCATCTTGTAATTGCACTGCTGATTGAATATAGTTTTTGATAAGAATTAGACCAGTTTCGCTATCTAAATTTTCTTGATGCAGAAACTCGAAATAGTTGAGATTATAGGTCCATAGTTTTCCGTATTTGGCAAAGTTCCAATCAATATTTTCTGAAAAAGTATGAGATAAATTTAAGAACTGGAAAGTATTTTCAGAATAAAAAGAAGTAGAAGCAATAGGGGAAGGGCTAAGAGAAACTTTTGAATTATTAATCTTTTCCTTACCAGCATTGATATTTAAGCGTGGCTCTAGACCAACTTTGCGACGCAAAAGGTAGAAGAGTTGATAGCGAATTTGAATAAATTTCAAATGTCGTAGCGTATGAAAATATTTGTTTGCTTTAATCAAGATAAGACGTAGTTAATTTAATTTGCCAAAGATAGGGAATATTATTACGTCTTAAATAGAAAATCTATGGTCAGAAAGATGACTAAAAATAATTGATTTGCTTTGATAAAGTTATTTTTCGTTAAACTTGCACTGTGGTACTTTTGAAGAAGCGTAAGAACTAAAGACAAAATACCACACATCTACAGAAGAAAGATACTTTAGCAAATAGCGGAATACCGTTACTAAACCACCTTATAACATGAAGAACCTTTTACCAATTTTATTCTTTTTTTCAATCCTTTGCTCGGTTTCGGCTCAGAATAATGGTTTGTTATTTAATGGAACTGACGAAAATCTAGTTGTACAGCACAAACCTCAATTTGATGCTCAGGACAATTTTACTATCGAAGCTTGGATTTATGCCAATGAATGGAAAAGTCAATCGTGGGCGGGAAGTATTGTTAATAAAGACGGTCAAGGACCAGATAACGGTTACGCCTTTCGTGCTGGAGCTAATGGACAATTGTCTTTTGTGATGTCTGTTGATGGTACTTGGAATGAAGTATTATCTGGCAATGTCATGAATATTGAACAATGGCATCATGTCGCTGTGACGATTGGAAGTGGTTTGATGACCTTATATGTTGACGGTTCTGCTGCGGGTTCTGAAGCTTATTCTGGAACGATTACTACAGGAACTTTAGATGTATATATCGGAGAATCATCAGGTTTTGCGGGACGTAATTGGGATGGTATCATTGATGAAGTCAGAATGTGGAATGTCACTAGAACACAAACTGAATTAGCCGATAACGCATCTGTCGCATTGACGGGTACAGAGGCTGGATTGGTTATGTATTTACCCATGAATGAAGGTTCAGGAAATATTGCAGGTAATCTTGTTGATGCTGCTTGTTCTGCTTCTTTTATCAATATGGATGATAGTAATTGGGTAGACGGTTTTGCTATTCCTGATTATGATATATCGATGAATCCAGTGGGAGGAATTGATGTACTAAACATGAAAACACGCCCAATCAAAATGAGTGCATCCTTGAAAAACTTAGGAATGGAAAATTTGACGGATGTAGAAGTTACGGTAAATGTTAACGGCAGCGATTTATTTACAGAAACAATAGCAGAGACAATTATTGCAGGCGAAGAGCTTTTGTATGAATTTCAAACGCCAGTTGATTTAGTTGGTTTGAGTAATCCCGAAATTACATTGAGCGCAACACATCCTGATGACCAGAATACTTCAAACAACAGCAAGTCTTTAACGCTAAATACTTTACCTGGCAATACTGTTCGTATTTTTGATGCAAAAGGACATAATTTCGGAGCAGATGGACAAAATCAATTTAGCAATGTTTTATTGCCAGCAGATTTATCCGGATATGAAAGCATCTTGCTTCATATTGATTTAGATTGTCCAGCAGGTGGCTGTGACCCTTGGGACCAGACGGCGAAAATTTCAGCAATTACAGACGAGGGGACTTTTGAGATTGCACGTTATATCACACCTTATGGTAAAGCATGTGGACCTTGGACTGTAGATGTGACAGACTTTAAAGACATCTTAGCTGGACCAGTTACTTTTCAGTCATATATCCAAGTTTGGGGTTCTTCTGGTTGGTTAGTAACAGTTGATTTAGAATTTGTAGAAGGAGATAGTGATTTCCCTTATCACAAGACGAGTACTTTGTGGTCGACGGATTATTTGGTTTATGGTGACCCAGGCATTAGCTATGATTTAGATGAAGTAAGCATGACAGTTGATGATAACTCAGAAGCAACGCATATCCGCACGACAATGACTGGTCACGGACAAGGAAATACACAAAACGCGGCAGAATTTTCTCCTAAGACACATCAATTTCAATTGAACGGCGCGGTCATAGATGACCACTTTCTTTGGAAAGCTGATTGTGCCGCGAATACTTGTGATGACCAAAATGGTACGTGGTTGTTTGCGAGAGCGGGCTGGTGTCCAGGACAAGAAGTACAACCTTATATTGTTAATACAGATGCTGTAAGTGCAGGTGATAATATCACATTAGATTATGAATTAGAAAGCTATATTAATTTATTAAATACAGGTTATAATGACGGAAGTCATACCGAGCCTCATTATCGCATTTGGTCTTATTTTGTAGAACGTAGTAGTCAGCCTTACCAAGATTATCGCAATTTAGTTTGTGATGCAATCACCCCAACAATTAGTGGTGTAGATGCAGGTCAAATGTTAGATGCAGTAGAGATTACAATAACTAATAATGGTAACGTTGATTTATCTAATTTCGATGTAAGATACTTAGTTAATAACCAGTCAATTTCAACGGAGACAATTAGTGAGACTTTGGCAGCAGGTGCGACTATGACTTATTCTTTTTCTGTCACGGATGGTCTTAATCCAGGTTTTCAGAATACTTTCTTCGGAGTGGTTTCTCATCCTGAAGATGAAAATATTGGTGACGATGTTGCAACAGTATTCTTTGATGGTATGGTTGCTACAGAAGAAGTTATTGCAGCGACAGGTAGAATTGAAATTTTCCCTAATCCAACACAAATTGGTACTTTCCAAATCAAGATTGAGCCTATCTTACAAGGAAGTCAAGTTGATTTACTAACAGCTAACGGAAAAATCGTCAATAGCGCAATTATCCAATCGACAGGTTTGGAAATGACGGCTCTCCAAAGTGGAATTTACTTCCTGCGTTTTACACATCCTGAGGGATATATTTCTAATAAGAAATTGGTAATTACGAAGTAGCATTATCTATAAATAAGCTATCCAGTGCAAAAGCAGATATTCAATTGAGATATATCTGCTTTTGTATGGATAGTCTATTGTGTTTTCACTGATTTATAAACTTACATATTGTGAAAAATAATTTCCTTTTATTTTTTCTCTTTTCTCTAGTTTGTGTCTCTCACACGCAGGCGCAAACGAAGATTACGGGTATTGTCATAGATGCGGAAGACGGAGAGCCGTTAATTGGAGTTTCGATATTAGATACGGAGACCAAAACGGGCACAAGTACAGATTTTGACGGAACTTATTCGCTCGAAGTCGATAATCCGAATACGATTTTAGAGTTTTCTTATGTAGCTTATAATACACTAAGTTTGCCTTTAGAGGGAAAAACAGAACTCGATGTAAGATTGAGTAATGATGGTGTATACATAGATGAAATTGTTGTTACAGGCTTGGGCATCAAACGCCAAAAACGAGAATTGGGTTACTCTACCGAAACAATCGGAGGAAAGGAAATTACCATATCAGGCGCACCAAACATCGCGAATGCTTTAAGCGGAAAATCTGCTGGAGTCAATATTTCTAACGGAAATGGAGTAGACGGAGGAACAACGCGTATCACTATTCGAGGGAATAATAATATTAAAGGAAACAATCAACCATTGATTATTATCGACGGTGTTCCTTTAGAAAATGAGCCTGGTTTAACTAGTATTGGAAGAGGAACGGATTGGGGTTCTGCCTTAAATAATATCAATCCTGAAGACATCGAAAGTGTAGATATTTTGAAAGGTCCAACAGCTGCTGCAAAGTATGGGACAAGAGGGGCAAATGGAGTTATTTTGGTTACCACAAAAAGAGGAACAATCAGAAAAGGTATTGGCATTCAGTATTCTGTTACGCACAAAGTATTAAATCCATCTCGCTATCGTGATGTGCAAAACACTTTTGGCGCAGGCGGTCCGATAAAATTAACAGAACCAGAGTTTACTACAAATTTAGACGGAGAATTAGCTTACCCTGCAAGCGTCCATAGTAGTAACGGACCTTTCGGACGACCGACAACCGAACAGTTTGGCTTTTACTCAACAGGAATGTCTTGGGGACCTGAAATGCTCGGGCAAGAAGTACGTTGGTGGGACGGCGAGTTACGGACTTATGACGCACAACCAGATAATTTGAAGCAATATTTCAAAAACGGTTCTACGACGACTCATAATATTAATTTTTCGGGCGGCTCGGAAAAAGGTAGCATGCGTGTTTCTTTGACTTCTCAAAATCATGATGCGATTGTTCCCAATTCAAACTTCCAGCAGTACACTGCAAATATTGGTTCTAATCTAGTTATCAGCGATAAACTAACAGCTGATGTTGCACTTTCTTACATTAATTTTAATCGTAAAAATAGCCCGTCTTTGGGAGATGATAACAATGCTTCTTTTGGAAAAGGAATATTGTACAGTTGGCCACGGTCTTACAAAGGATTAGAAGAAGAATTGAATTTTAATGCAGACGGGACGCGTAGTGATTATAATGGTGCTTATCCTTTTCAATATTCTCCACAGAACTTATGGTGGAATACTTACCACCAAAATACTTATCTACGTAGAAATAAGCTAATCGGAAGTATTGGCTTGAATTTTCAGCCGTTTAGTTGGTTGAATGTTTCGGGGAGAACAGGTTTGGATTTCACTTTGAATGAATTTGAAGAACGCTTTGACCCTGTTGATTTGACAGGTGTGAACGAAGCGCGTTACAGTAATGAATTGGCACGTGACCAAGTTTTAAACAGTGAGTTTTTAGTGACGGCTCACAAAGACAAAATATTCAACTCGCCAATTGGGATTAAGTTTTCAGTCGGAGGAGCACAGTGGGACAGAAGTCAATATGGCATCAATGCTACAGCTTCTAACTGGCAAAATCCATGGTTATTTACTCTTAATAATAACAGTCCAACAGGAGAAGGCAATCTGCGAAATGAAATTCGTTTTGATAAAGAAATTAACTCAATTTATAGCTTTGTCAATCTATCCTTAAAAAAATACTTATTCTTAGAAATATCAGGACGTAATGACTGGTCGTCTTCTTTGCCTTTAGAGACTAACTCTTATTTTTATCCATCTGCATCTTTGAGCTACATCATAACCGAGACTCTGGAAAACAAACCTGAATGGTTGAGTTTCTTGAAATTGAGAGCATCTTTTGCCCAAACGGCTAACGATACAGACCCTTTTTTATTGGATTTTATCTACAATACAGACTTCTTTGGTTTGCAACAAACGGCAAGTTTACCGAACACAAGACCACCTGCTGATTTACGTCCACAAATCGCCAACTCTTATGAAGTAGGTACAAACATTGGACTTTTCAATGATAAAATCAATCTTGATTTTGCTTACTACTATATACGTTCTTTTGACCAAATTTTAAGTTCGCCTGTTCCGACATCTTCAGGTGTCAGCGAAATTATAATTAACACTGGTATCTTGGAAAACTCAGGTATTGAGTTAGGATTATCGGCTACTCTTGTTCAAAAGCCAGACTTTTTTCTCGAAACGAGACTAAATTTAGCTCATAATAGAAATCTTGTCGTTGGCTTAGGTGATGGAGCAAAAACTTTAGAATTAGCGAATATTTGGGGAGCATTTGGACCTAATATTTCAGTACAAGAAGGACAGACTTACGGAACGATTTACGGTTATGATTATGTCTATCACGAAGAAACAGGACAGCCTATTATCAACGATGATGGCACGCATTATTTGATTTCAGAAAATACAGTACCAGTTGGTAATGCTTCGCCTGATTTTACTGGGGGCTGGTCATTACGTGGACGCTATAAACGGTTTTCTTTTAATACTTTAGTTGATACTAAAATCGGAGGAGACATCTATGCCGGTTCTTATGTTATCGGTTTGCAAACGGGGCAGAGTCCTGAGACATTGGTAGAAAGAATGGGTGGTGGTTTGCCTTACGAGGACCCAGAAGGCAATGTCAGAGATATCGGTGTCATCTTACCTGGAGTTTTATCAAATGGCGAGCCGAATGATAAAGTAGTTCACTATTATTACAAGTATTTGCCAAACGCAGGAGGTTGGGGAAGATGGTTGACGACACCAGGTATTTTAGATAATACGTGGTTTAAATTGAGAGAAGTAGCCATTAGTTACGATGTACCGACTAGTATTTTTGGAGAAAAGAAAGCTTTTCAAGATCTAAGAGTCTCGTTGGTGGGGCGTGATTTATTCTACATATATACTTCCCTGCCAGACCGTATCAATCCAGAAGGAATATCAGGTGCAGGAAATGCACAAGGTTTGGAATGGGCTTCCTTTCCTGGTGTCAGGTCTTTTAGTGTGCGTTTATCTTGTACATTATAACTTTTGTTTTTAGTACTATTAATCACGCTTAGCAAAAAAATATTTAATGAAAAATATTACTAAATACATACTCTTTTTTGCGGTTATTATTTTGACACAATCGAGTTGTGATAAGGGCTTTGTAGAGTTAAATGAAAACCCACTGGAACCGACAACGGTAAAAGATGGTGCTATTTTTAATAACCTTGTCCAGAGTTTACAATTAGGGTGGGACCGTCAATTGTTTCTACACAATGAAAAGCTGTATGACGTTACGGAATTAGCGGTCGTTACTGCTGCGACTTTTGGCAATACGGAAGGCGGAACAGAAGAGGTTTGGAGTAATTATTACGCCGCTTTAAAGAATGCGAGAGAGTTAGAAAGTCGGTTTGCAACTTATGAACAAGACCCTGAAATTCCTAATATTGCTCACGCGCAGTTGAAGATTTTGATGGCATATAAAACCTTTCAAATCACGGACTTTTTTGGAGATATTCCATATTCTGAAGCAGGACGCGCTTTTGGAGAAAATGAAATATTAAGACCTAAGTACGACGACCACAAAGAAATTTATAAGTCGCTAATTGAAGATTTAATTTGGGCAGCGGAGATATTAACGACAAGTGGTGGTTCGACAGCCTTGGATAATCCTTTCTTGAGTTATGGAAATTTTGACACTTTTTTGGGGAATGATAGAACGCGCTGGACAAAATTTGCAAACTCTATGCTTTTGCGTTATTTGGTACGCATTTATGACAAAGACCCTGATTATGTAGCGCCAATAGTAAAATCTATGATTGATAATGGCGCATCATTTTTAGGTGAAGGTGGCGATATTGTCATGTCTCCAATGGAACAAAATTGGGAAAACTTGGGCGTTAATTGGTCTTTTAGAGAGCACAATAAAATACGTCTAGGGACGAATATTTGGAACTTCATGAATGATAATAATGGAGAACTTATTGACCCTCGGGCACTTATCTTTTTTGAGCCCAATAATGATGGCGAATGGGTACCATTTCCGCAAATACCAGATGCTGATACGCCACAATCTGGAGGTAGTCCTTACTCTAATGCTCGAGATGCTTCTTATGAAAATAAAGGCGCAGGTAATATTTACGCCTCCGTAAATTACTATCTTATCAGAGATGAAGTGAATATTCCTGAAATTATCATGACAAGCGCGGAGGTCAAGTTTTTATTAGCAGAAGTATTCATGCGCGGCATCGGTGTTCAAGCAGATGTTTTTAATGCAAATTTCAATTATCAATTGGGTATGCTAGAATCTCTTAAATTCTGGCAAAATATCATGTTGAATTCTACGATTTGGGAAATGCGCGCGCCCGAACTTTCTATCGCTGAATTATTTGCTGTTACCAGTCACCCAAAATATGATATCTCTATGGTAGAAGATATAGACGAACAACTAGAAATGATATACTCACAACGTTGGGTGGATGCATTTCGTCAACCTTGGGAAGCTTTTTCACTCCTTCGACAAGCCAATAAAGTACCAAGAGAAAAACCACAAAATACATTCAATAGGTTCAAATATCCGCCAACGGAATCTATTTACAATACTGATAATTATAATGCGCAAATTCAAAAAATGGGGGCTGATGAGAATGACGTAAAACTTTGGTGGATGGACTAATGAATCACCATTCCAATACAATTTTTCCAAAGTGTTTTCCTGTCGCTTGATAGCGAAAAGCATCTCCTAATTCATCAAAAGCAAAACTTTTGTCAATTACTGGTTTCATTCCGCTAATTTCAATTGCCTCTACCATTTTTTCCTGCATCAGGCGACTGCCAACTGCGATACCCGTTAGGCGTAGATGTTTGAAAAATAACTTAGGAAAAGTGATAGAACCTTTGCGTCCGTCACCCAAGATTCCGATAGAAATAACACTGCCGCCAATTGCCGCTGCTTCGATACTATTGACCATCGTAGAGCCACCACCGACATCTAAAACGTGGTCAACACCACCGCCAGTCATTTTAAAAATTGTTTTTCCCCAGCGTTCGTCTTCTCGATAATTGACGACAGCCTCTGCGCCCATACTTCTAAGACGTTCGGCTTTTTCATCTGACGAAGTTGTTGCATAAACTTTCGCGCCCGCCATTTTTGCCAATTGCAATGCGAAAATAGACATACCGCCAGTTCCTTCGATGAGCACTTTATCCCCAGCCTGTAAGCTGCCTTCGACCATTAATCCTCTCCATGCAGTCAATGCGGCACAAGGAAGTGTCGCAGCCTCAGCATAAGTATATCCAATAGGAATACGCGTCACCGATGAAGCGGAGACACAAGACTCTTCAGTAATAAAACCATCGACTGTTTCACCAGAAATAAAGCGTGTTTTTTCTGTTGTTGGCTTTCCATCTATCCAATTTGGAAAGAACATAGACATCACCTTATCTCCTGATTTCCAATTCGCTACACCTTCACCTACTGAAATAATCTCACCAGCACCGTCTGACATAGGAATACGCTCAGCAGGAACAGGAATGCCACCAACTGCCACCAGATAATCATGAAAATTAAGAGAAGTAGCATGCCATCGCACCAAAATTTCACCCGCAGCAGGAGTAGGAGAGGGGCGTTCTATTATCTTCAAATTGTTGAGACCGCCACCGTTGGTTTGTATCGCTTTCATATTTTTACTTTTTAAACTTTGAGTCTTAGAACGAAGGACTTTGAATAAGGTAATTAAAATATACCTTTATCATACTTAGATGCAGAGTTTGGAGAATTTTCTAAACTCTTATCATATCGCATAGATAGGTGTAGGTAAATTGATCTTGATATACGCAATATTTTAAGGTAGGTAATCGCAGCAAAGAACAGTGTGAACACCATAGCACTCATTACTTCCCAATCGAAATAAAGTACCAATGCCAAAGCGGGTAAAAGCAACATCCAAGAGGAAATACCATAAGAAATTATAAGTGCACCAAAGTAGAAGCCCGGTTCTGGTTCGAAGTCTAGATTACACTTCTCACAGCGACGATGCATTTTGAGTGGGTCAGAAAGTTCAAAAGGCTTCTTGTACATATCGCCTTCTTTACAGCGAGGACATTTATAATTCCATATGGCGCTCCAAGATAATTTCATGGTTTAGTTTTTTACAGTTGAGTGAAATGAATAAGCTTTATGGCTTTGTGATTATGGAAAAAATAAGGTTCTTTATGATATTGGTTGGTAGAAAATAGACATTGCAACAAAACTATAGACTTACTCATCCACACATTGGGGAAATTTTGGGAGAAAATTTTGTCTTTGTGGATGATTTTTGCTGTAACTCTTAGC
>CALDUB010000203.1 GCA_937923465.1 uncultured Saprospiraceae bacterium | reverse complement strand
GTCATGGGATTTGAGTATCGAGGTAGAAAAATTAATATCCTAGATACACCAGGTCACAAGGATTTTGCAGAGGATACTTACCGTACTTTGACGGCAGTAGATAGTGCTATTGTAGTGATTGATGTCGCGAAGGGTGTCGAGGAGCAAACGGAAAAACTAGTTAGTGTCTGCCGGATGCGTAAAACGCCCATTATCGTTTTTATCAATAAAATGGATAGAGAAGGTAAGGACGGAATGGACTTATTGGATGAAATCGAAATCAAACTGGGGTTAAAAGCAGTGCCTCTTTCTTGGCCGATTGGTATGGGACAGCGCTTTCAGGGTGTTTATAACATCTATGAGCAAAAGTTAGTTTTGTTTAGCTCTCACGGAAAACAGACAGGGGAAGATGTGATAGAATTCACGGATTTAGATGACCCAGAGTTAGAAGAATATGTAGGTAAGGTAGCTGCGGATGAATTACGTGAAGAAGTTGAAATGGTGACGACGGTCTATCCTAAGTTTGACCAAGATGCTTATATGCGTGGTGAAATTAATCCTGTTTTCTTTGGTTCGGCGATTAATAATTTTGGAGTAAAAGAGATGTTGGATTGTTTTGTAGACATTGCTCCCAACCCTTTACCACGTCCGACAGAGGAACGTATGGTTGTGCCAACGGAGGAACAGTTTGCTGGTTTTGTTTTCAAAATTCACGCAAATATGGACCCGAAACACCGTGACCGTATTGCCTTCATGCGCGTTTGTGCTGGAAAGTTTGAAAGAAATACCAATTACTTACACGTTCGTCAAGAGCGTAAAATAAAGTTTTCTAATCCGACCAGTTTCATGGCATCAAAGAAAAATGTCATCGACGAGGCTTTCCCAGGGGATGTTGTCGGTCTGTATGATAGTGGAAACTTTAAGATTGGAGATACATTGACAGGTGGCGAAGTACTGCATTTCAAAGGTATTCCTTCTTTCTCTCCTGAGCAATTCCGTTATGTAGACAATGCTGACCCGATGAAGCAAAAGCAAATGGTCAAAGGCTTATCCCAACTTATGGATGAAGGTGTTGCGCAGCTTTTCACGCGTCAAAGTAATAATCGTCGTATTATTGGTACGGTTGGAGCGCTCCAATTTGACGTTATTCAATACCGTCTTAAACATGAGTATGGCGCCAGTGTTACTTTTGAGCCTATGATGCTACACAAAGCTTGCTGGGTGACTTCAAAAAATAAAACGGCACTTGATGAATTCATCAAACGTAGAAAGGCTGACTTGGCTAAGGATTTGGCGGGAAATTGGGTTTATTTAGCTCAGAGTCCTTATGCGTTGAAAATGGTGCAAGATAATCATATGGATGTGGTATTTCACTTTACGAGTGAATTCTAGAATTAGTTGGTGGTTGGAAGTTGGAAGGCTGCTTTGATTTGTCCCCAAGTTCACTTCTTCATAGAAAACAAAGAAATTAGGATATGCATTCTGGATAAGAATTAAGAATTGTAAAAATTAATGGTCAGTTAGGTAAAAATCGATATACTTCTGAAGACGTTTTTAATGGCGAAAAAATAGGAATAAAATTATCAGGAAAGATGAGAATAAACTTCTTCAATATTCCCGAGGGTACACTTGCGTATGTCGCTATTTCAAATTCTGATAAAGAAAATGCCACCTATATCCGGACATGGAGAGATGCTATGAGTGATGAAAACACCGAAACAGAGCTTGACAAACAAAGGAGAATTTTAGACCCTAAATTTATAGAGCTATTTGGTAAAAAGATGTACAATCAATTACCAAAATAAGAAAATCCCGAACTCTCACGTAATGTAAGAGTTCGGGATTTTTTCATTAAAAAAAATTAAAAGCGTATAAGTCATAATCGTCTGTCAACCAATAAAGGTCAACTGACAACTAATAACTAGTCTTTAACAATCTTCTCTGTAGCTACCAAAGTACCGTCAACTTCTAAACGTACGAAGTACATTCCTGTCGTCAATTTAGCACCCAAAGCAACTGCCCCTGCATTTGCTGTCAATTCCACTAGCTCAACTTCTTGACCTAATTGATTGTGAACCACAAAACGTGCTTCTGTATAATCAGTATCTAATGTATAATCCATTACTGTATTTGCAGAGAATGGATTTGGTGATGCAACTAAAGATGCTGCAAAACCAACTGGTTGATAAACTGTCGATAATGGATTGTTATCCGTCACCAAAAAAGCATCAAAACCACCTTCTACCAAGTGTCCAGGATTATCATCCGCTGTCTCTACGATAAGAGTCATATTGTCTGTGTAAGTAATCAAACCGTCTAATGGTTTAACAGAGTTTGGTCTCCAGCTACCTAATGAGTTGCTGATATTTTCCAATTCTACTACATCCGTACCATTACTGATACTAACTGTTAATTCATCGTTTGGATTGCCTGTACCTCCTGCATTGACAAACCACAAACGGTAGTTAATTACTGGCTCACCATAGTTGGTGAAGTCCATAACTGGAGAAGTTAAGACAACTGAACCGCCATCTACATCATCATTACCAGCTCCACCGCCGCCATTACCAGTTACATAAGCCATGTCTCCTAAGTCATTGCTTACATCTGCATCTGGATTACTCGCATTACCGCCAAAGTCTGTACCTACAGGTACGCCAAGTTCCCAATCTCCAGTCTCTGCATTTCCAGTCGCACTCCATTCGTAATCAAATACAAAATCGTCTTGGTAACCAGCAGATAATTCTACTTCTACCGTTGAATTTGCACTAACGTCAACAGTAGTTGTCCCGTAGTTGTAACCCCACTTTCCTGCTACAACAGTATAAGAACCAGTAAAAACAGCTCCTAAATTGAAGTTACCGCTCGCATCACTTGTTGTAGTAAAACTAAATTCTTCATTGAAAACTGCAACATCAGCATTTGCCAAATTAGAACCGTCTTCAGCTTGTAAAGTCAAACCTGCTACACTGAATGACTCTAATGCTCCCAATTGAACATCTTGCATGACAATAACACCATTTTCTAAGGTTAATTCCAAAGTTTGAGAAGTATAACCAGGTGCACTGTATGTCACACTGTAAGTACCCGCAGTTGCAATACCTGTCTTGTATTCTCCTGTAAAATCAGTCGTTCCTTGATTGGCTTGGTCAGCATCAATAGAAATATCTGCGCCGTTAATCGCCGCACCTGTATTAATATCTGTTACAAAACCTTCAACGCGACAAGCGCGCACGTAATTAGGTGTAACAACGTATAAACCATTATCAATATCTGTCAATAAAACTGTCTCAGAAGGTAAGAATGGGTAAGCACCCCAAGAACCGCTAAAACCAGCACCAGCACCAAAGAAAGTATCAAAATTACCAACTTCAATCAAGTTATCTGGTTCAGAAGCATCTACTACAATGCCGCCGTCAGTATAGTAAGAAATGATTAACCAATCTTGCCATACGTGTACATTGTGAGGAATAACACCGTCACCTAAAGTCTCCAAAGGTAAAAACTGGTCCAACTCTACGATATCATCTGGGTCTGAAATGTCATAAGCTCCAACTGGCGCATCTGCTAATTCATCTGTAGTGAAAATCGTATTACTATCATCACTCAACCACGTGTTGTGTGTGAAGTTAAATTGCGTCGGTTGAGAACCCAATTCTGGAATATTCTGCTTATCTGTCACGTCATAGATAGTGAATACACCACCGTAGATTTCAGAAGAGTACATTTTATTATCACGTGTAAAAACATCGTGAGAGTAAACTGCTGGTGCTGCCGAAACGAACTCTGGCTGACCAGGTGTAGAGAAAACATCTACAATCAACATACCTCCATTGTTTAAATCACAACCAGCAAGATATGCATAGCCAAACTCGTCAATGTAAATATTGTGACAAGTATTCAATTGTCCTAAACCAGGAATATTTGGTTCCCAGTTAAATCCTGTTAAGTCACCACCTGTAGGCAAATCACCTAAGTAAAGAACTGCAACACCTAAGTCTTGCTCATTCGTCACATAAGCATAATCGCCCCATGTTTTAATATCTCTCCAAGTTGAATTTGCTCCAGGAAAAAATCCAACATCTACTGGATTATCTGGGTCTGTCACGTCAATCACAGATGTACCAACTGTGCGTCCAACAAGAGCATACTCTTTACCTGTTGCCTCGTGATGCCATCCCCAGACGTCGTTAAGACTGCCTTGAGTGAATTGGACCTCGCTACGCAAGACCATGTTTAATTGTGCATTTGCTGTAGAAAAGCAAAAAATTGCCGCTATAAATAGTAAAAATTTCTTCATTTATCGTTGATGATTTTTAATTGGAAGAGAATGTTTTTAGAAATGGCTAAATAGGTCAACTCACTTATTGAAGTTGCCTGAGATAAATGGCATATACCACTTAAAATTACTTCGCTCATAATACAAGCGCACAAATATACCTTTTTGTTGTAGGAAGAAGTCCGAAAAGTAATGGAATGTTAGTGAGGTGACATTAGACAAACTCAATCTGTACCGTATCGTCAATATTTAGCCCTAAAAGGCTACTTGCTTTACCCAAATTAATCGCTATCTCCAAATAGCCCGCAGAATTAAATAAACACAAACTTTCGCCGACAGGCACATCAAAATAATGCCAGCTTAGTTTTCTTATCTCATCATGACGTTTAAAATAAAGATTAAAATCACGTCCATCGGCCACTTTTTCAAAAAGTGTCCGCGTAATATTGGTAATCACATTCTCATAGTTATCTACATGAATAACGGAGCCAACGATTTGAGAACTTTTCACGACAGGTTGGAAGGTGATACGCTCCATTATCTCTGTTAATGGCGTGCCTATTTCTTCTAATTTTTTTCCTGCGGCTAATTCTGCAACAGCTTGTGCAAACACGCGATTGACCTCCCCTGTTCCTGTTCCTTGATAGTTTAATTCAATAACCTTCTCTATTTTTTCTTGAAAAACGAGTGAAAAAATGCCATTATCCGCACCGATGAAAAAATGTCCGTCGTGTTCGATAACTAAAAAGGCACTTTGATTGTTATAGAAATTATTAACACTCACGAGATGAATTGTTCCTTTGGGGAATGTTGGATAAGCGTTCTTTAAGACAAAAGCAGCTTGTACAATATCGTAATTAGGGATATTATGTGAAATATCAATGATATTGAGATTATTATGAGCAGACAGAAGGGAGCCCTTCAGCATTCCTGCGTAGTAATCTTTTAGACCAAAATCTGTAATAAGTGTCAAAATCTTCATAGTACATTCATTGTAAACATCGAGGAATTTTCTGCGTTGTTAAAGTGTCGCTAATAGTAGTTATTGGAGATAATTATACCAAAATGTAATTAAGGGGAATTATTCCAGTTCTTCTCGTGTTATTTCTCCGTAAATCGTGTAATTTAGCGTAAAAATAACTGATAAATTCGGAATTTTGGAATCTCTCCAACATTTTGAAATACATATAAAATAAACAACTCCGTCTTAGGAGTCAAAAACTAAAGAGAAAAGTGTAAATATTTTGTAATTTTGAGTGGTCTAAAATAGTTAGAATAGTTCAAAAAACTCTAACCATTCTAACATTCTAGCAAAACCAACTTTTCTCCTAAACTGTAACATTTGAGCGAAATTATTTTAACTGTAGAGGGCATTGACCCAATCGAGTTATTCGGACAAAGTAACTCTAGATTAAATTTATTAAAGAATGCCTTTCCTGATATTGCTATTAATACACGAGGAACAAACGTCAAGTTAATTGGTGAGAAAAAATTCACTCAAAAGGCAAAGGAAAAACTAGAGCAAATGGTGCGTTTGCTTAAAATGAATAAAGAATTGTCAGATAATAATGTCAAAGAATTATTAGACGGAGATAATCCTTTCAAAGCTCGATTGAGCATGAGCGGTGTCAATAAAACGCTTGTACATGCACGAGGCGGTAAGGTTATCAAAGCTAAAACTCCCAACCAAAAAATGTTGGTGGAAGCGGCAGAAGTAGACGACGTCGTTTTTGCTGTCGGTCCCGCTGGTACGGGTAAGACTTATACGGCAGTTGCTCTTGCGGTGCAGGCTTTGAAGCAGCGCACAGTGAAAAAAATCATCATTACACGTCCGGCTGTAGAAGCTGGTGAGAGTCTAGGTTTTCTTCCCGGTGACTTAAAAGAAAAGATTGACCCCTATTTGCGTCCTGTTTATGATGCTTTAGAAGATATGATTGACGGTGACAAGTTGAACAAATTCATGGAGAATAATACCATCGAAATTGCTCCTTTAGCATTCATGCGTGGTCGTACTCTGGATAATGCTTTTGTCATCTTGGATGAAGCTCAAAACTGTACAACAATGCAAATCAAGATGTTCTTAACGCGTCTTGGTCCTAATGCAAAATGTGTTATCACGGGTGATTTATCGCAGGTTGATTTACCTTATAGCCAAAAATCTGGTTTGCGTCGTGCCATAGAAGTCCTGCATGGCATTAAAGGTATTGCAATTGTCAGATTGTCTGCAGATGATGTTGTGCGTCACCGCTTGGTGAAAGAAATCATTATTGCTTATGACAGAGCAGACGATGAAAAGCGTAGAGAAAGAGAGGATTTCCATCAAAATAGACGTGACAGTCGCGGAGGAAAAAGAGAAGACTCTAGAAATAAGAAACAAGATATTAAAGAGGAAGAATAGAATTTCGACTCTTTCGTTTTAGAAATTGTAATTCTTAGTATTCTATATAAGTAATTTTTTCTCTGATTTTCTATCTTTGGCAGAAGGTAAAAAATCATAATTGAGGGGTGCATTCGCACTCCTCAATTTTTTTAATCATTCTTTGGTAAATGCTCCCTCAATAGTGGGGCAAGCTACGATACAAAAGAATCAACTTAGAAGATGACTACAATCAAAGTTTCCAAACCTAACAAGACAATCAAAGGCAATATCCGCCTCGACGGTTCAAAATCAATTTCCAATAGAGCATTAATTATCAATGCTTTATGCGAAGAAGACTTTGCCCTACATCATCTTTCTACTTCTAATGATACGGTGACTTTACAAAAGCTTTTGGCGCATGTAGCAGACGGTGCGACTTTAGATGCAGGTGCAGCAGGTACGACTTTTCGTTTTATGACTGCTTATTTATCAATGCAAACAGGTACACAGCTATTAACGGGAACGGAACGCATGAAACAACGCCCAATTGGTGTTTTGGTAGATGCTCTCCGCGAATTGGGAGCCAATATCGACTATCTCGAGAATGAAGGCTATCCACCTCTAAAAATTCATGCCCCCTCTCCTATTTCTACAAATAAACTAAGTATTTCAGCAGGCACAAGTTCGCAGTACATCTCTGCGCTATTAATGCTTGCGCCGACATTGCCAGAAGGTTTAGAATTAACCTTGACAGGAGATATTGTTTCGCGCTCTTATATCGAGATTACGACTTCGATGATGGCATATTTTGGAGTAGAATGTATTTGGGAAGAAAATACAATCAAAGTCGCCCCACAAAAATATCAAGCAAAAGATTTTGTTGTAGAGGCAGACTGGTCAGCAGCTTCTTATCACTATGCTTTTGCAATTTTAGCGGAGGAGTTAGATTTACAATTAGATGGACTTTTCCAAGAGAGCACACAAGGTGATAGTGCCATGGTCAAAATGGCAGAACGCTTTGGTGTTAAAAGCGAATTTAACGAAACAGGCGTTCATTTAACTAAGTCTGGCAAAGAAACCCGTCCGATATTTGAATGGGACTTCATTCTTTGTCCAGACATCGCGCAGACACTTGCAGTCGTCTGTGGCGCAACGGGTGTCAACGGTTTATTCACAGGTTTACAAACCTTAAGTATTAAAGAAACTGACCGTGTAGCTGCCTTACAAACAGAGCTCGGAAAAACACAAGTCTGGTTATCAAAACTACCTCCGCACTTCTCTAAAAAGCATCCTGAAAAGGAATACTACATGGTGGAAGGTGCCGCAAAAGTAGAGGAAACACCCCGCTTCCCTACTTACGAAGACCACCGCATGGCTATGGCATTCGCACCTCTAGCGATGTTGGGAGAAATCGAAGTTGAAGAACCAAAAGTAGTTGGAAAGTCTTATCCTAAATTTTGGGAAGATATGGAGACATTGGGTTTTGTTATTGATTAGAATAGTTAATCACGCACGAAAAAAATCCGTTTCAATCCGTGTTTTTCCGTGTTCATCTCCCGACCTATTGGCGCGGGACAGGCTGTGTTCCTATCGCATCAAAATTGAAAGTCGCACCAGTAAAAAATGGAAGAAGAAAAACAATACAAAGCATATTATGACATTCAAAAAGAACTGCGCGCACGCGTGATTCACAGCGATGTATTGCCAGAAAAGATAAACTACATAGCAGGTACAGACGTCGCCTACAATGACGAAGACAACACCATGATTGGTGCAGCTGTCATTTTAGACGCAGAGACTTTAGAAGTCATCGAAACGGCTCACCATGAAATGGAAACAACCTTTCCGTACGTGCCAGGCTTATTCTCTTTTCGTGAAATTCCTGCCCTATTAGAAGCTTTCAAAAAACTAAAAACGCAGCCAGATTTAATAGTCTGTGACGCACAAGGAATCGCACATCCACACGGCGTAGGTATGGCGACACACTTAGGTCTAGAATTAGATATTCCAACTATTGGTTGTGCAAAAAAACGCCTTTTAGGTGATTACGACAAAGCCGTTTTACCTTCTCAACGCGGCGCAAGTCAAACTTTACTTTTTGAAGGAAAGAAAATATGTGCAGCTTTGCGCACTCAAGATGACATCAAACCAATGTTTGTGAGCATTGGACATAAGGTTAGTTTAGAGACAGCATTAATTTGGGTTTTAAAGCTATGTTCACAGTATCGTCTTCCTGAAACAACACGCCAAGCCGACCAGCTAGTAAATCGACTTCGAGCGGATAGTATTTCTAAGAAAACTCTGGAAAAGGAATAGATACCTATAGAAAAAGTTAAACTTATGAATTACATTTTATTCGGTCTTCTAGGAGTCATCACGGCTTGCGCCTTTATTTTATATGGTCAAAAAATAAATCGTGAAAAATCTGTACTTTCCTCAGGTTTAGTCATTGCAGCTATTATTTACATCTTTTTTGCTTTCGTCTGGGGCGATGCTTATTGGATTGGTATCGAGACGCTTGGCGTTCTAGCCTATTCTACTTTCTATTTTCTGGGAAAACGTTTTGACTTTCGTTGGCTTGGAGTCGGTTGGCTTTTGCATCCAATTTGGGATATTGTTTTGCATTTACAAGGAGCAGGAAGTACCATTGCGCCCGAATGGTATGCTGTGGCTTGCTTAACTTTTGATTTTGTAGTGGCAGGTTATATTTTTTGGAAATTTTCTAAAATTCAACGTTAAAAAATCAGTAATTTCACCTAATATGAAGCAATTGACCAATAAAAATTACCGTCCTTTTGTACGCAAGTACAAAGCTTACAAAACTGCTCTTGTCGTTGCTTTCAGCTACCTCAAACTCAGTTTGGTCAGTAAAATATTGGGTAAAAAGTATTATAAAAAACGCATAGAAGCACTCCACCTTAAAAATGCCAATCGTGTTAAGAAAACTATTCTTGAGTTACAAGGGTTATTTATCAAAATTGGACAGTTAATTTCTATTCTGTCTAATGTCTTGCCCGATGAATTTCGGGAACCTCTGGAAAGTTTGCAAGATAAAATACCTGCCCGTCCTTATTATGAAGTAGAGCAAACGATTATTCGTGAATTTGGGAAAACACCACAGGAATTATTCACTACTTTCAATAAAACACCTCTTGCGGCGGCCTCTATCGGACAGGTTCACCGCGCAACTTTAGACGGAAAAGAAATCGTTGTAAAAATTCAACACCTCAATATTCCGATTACCTCAAAGGCAGATTTAGTCATTTTAGCCAACTTGGTCAAAATTCACGCTTTTTTCATGGATGTCAATGGTCTAGACCACCTGTACGAACAAGTACGTGCAATGGTCGAAGATGAATTAGATTATCAGCGCGAGGCCAACTCTATGAATATTATCCGCAAAAACTTAGAAGACCAAATTGACCTGCGGGTCGTCATTCCTGAAGTTTTTCCAGAATTTAGTACACAACGCGTCCTTACTTCTTCCTTTTGTGAAGGTGTCAATATTGGTCAAATAGAACAGCTAGACAAATGGGGAATAGACCGCCCTAATTTAGCCAAGCGTGTCATTGAATTGTATTGTAAAATGGTCTTAATTGACGGATTTTACCAAGCGGACCCGCATCCAGGCAATATTTTAGTAAATGACTCAGGAGAAATTATTCTACTTGATTACGGTGCCGTCGCTCGCTTAACTGAAAACACAAAAAATACCATTCCCGAACTCATCGAAGCCGTACTCAAAGACAATACTGAAAACATCGTCAAAGCCCTCAAAAAAATGGGTTTCATCGCTGATGGTCGCGAGGCAGAGTTGATGATGGAAAATCTTGTCGAAATATTCCGTCGTTTCCTCTTGGATGAGGTAGAAATCAATGGAATGAACTTCAAAGAGGTTAAACTCAAATCGGGTTTAGGAGCTATTACAAATATCATCAGTCAAATCGATATTCGTGATGTTTCGGATACAGTACAAATTCCTAAAGACTACGTTTTACTTTATCGGGCAGCTGTATTATTACTGGGTGTCAGCTTTCAAATTGCGCCAGCCCTTAATCCCGTTGATGTCGTCAAACCTTATATTGAGGAAAATCTAGTCAGCCGACAAGACAACATTAAATCATTGGTTGTCAATACTTTAAAAGGACAACTAACAACTGCACTGGCTTTACCACAAGATTTACATCGCTTTTTAAAAGACACCAGTCGCGGCGAAACGGAAGTAAAAATAACAGGACTAAAATCAGGATTTGAATTACTGTGGTGGCTGGGACAGATGACTTTCTTTGGTGGGACTACCATTGCAACGGCAAGTATTATCTGGCTTTCGGCAATACAATTTCAGCCTCAAATTTTGCAAGGGCTTTATGTCATTTTAGGTATGTCAAGTTTCTTATTTTTAAGAGCATGGTTAAAAGGAGGGAAACTCCGAAAAGGTAAAAAATAGAAAACCCCCTCGCTTTACACGAAGTAAAACGAAGGGATTAAAAGAGCCAACAAGCGGACTCGAACCGCTGACCGGCTGATTACAAATCAGCTGCTCTACCAGCTGAGCTATGTTGGCTGGTTACATGCTATCATTAGTCAATATCAGTGCCAATTTTTCACTTTCGAAAAAATAATTAACACCACTTCTATGTTAGCGGTCGCAAATGTATAACTATTTCTAGTAATATGAAATTATTTTTAATATTATTTTATTTCTTAAAAAAAAGAACACGATTATAAATAGATTAGAAGAATAATTATGAGTAAAAATTGCTCTGATTATTTAGTTAATAGTGATAAAAACCTGACTTTTGAGCGCGTAATACCTTTTTGTGTTTCTATTGGATAAATTTTTAAAATGAACAAAAAAAAACAATTCTTAGCACTCCCTCTCCTTCTATTACCACTTATATTAGAAGCCCACGGCGTGTCGCAGTCTGACCAAGAAATTCTCTCCAACGGTGGTTTACTTTCTTATATTCGTGTGGGCGCCACACACATGCTCACAGGTTATGACCATATCTTATTCCTTGTCGGTGTCATTTTCTATCTCAGTAACTTTAAAGATATTGTCAAGTTCATCTCGATTTTTACAATTGGACATAGTATTACTTTGATTGGTGCGACTTTTTTGGGTATTAAAGCTGACGAACATCTCATTGATGCTGTGATTGCATTGAGTGTATTGTATAAAGGATTTGAAAATCTGGGTGGGTTTAAGAAATACTTCAAGACAGACTCCCCCAATTTATTATTCATGGTTTTTATTTTCGGACTGATACATGGTTTTGGTTTGTCTACGCGCTTACAATCTTTTGATATTGGTGCCGAACAGATTTTAGCAAAGATTGTCTGTTTTAATATTGGAGTAGAATTAGGTCAAATTACTGCCCTTGTCCCTATTGTTTTTATTATTTCAAAATGGAAATCTTTTAAAAGTTACGATACTTTCTACAAGGCAGTTAATGGCTTTTTAGTCATTGCAGGTATTGGACTTTTTATTTTTCAGATGTATGGGTATTTTAGTGCGCATTAATCTCTGTGACAAACAGCTTCTGAAAAACAATCGTTCTTTGATAAATCCCCCCGCGTTGCGGGACAAGCAGTGATTTGTCAGAGAACCAAAACGATAAACCGCATAAAACAAAGTTACTTGTGAAAGAATACAAATCATACCAAACCGAACGTCTCCTTTTGCGTCCTGTCGTCTTAGAGGATGCAGATTTCATTTTAGAGCTTTTAAATATGCCTAAATGGATACAAAATATCGGCGACCGTAATGTGAAATCTATTGAGGCTGCAGAGAATTATATCACAACTCGAATGATGCCTCAGCTAGAAAGACTCGGTTACGGAAACTTTGCAGTTATTCGAAAGTCGGACGGCGCTAGAATGGGATGCTGTGGTCTTTATGACCGAGAAGGTCTGGAAGGTGTAGATATTGGGTTTTCTTTTTTACCAGAGTATGAACGTAAAGGTTATGCCTTTGAAAGTGCGGATAAAATCATGCAATTGGCGCGAGAAGAATTCAAATTGACGAAAGTAAGTGGGATAACGATAGAAGCCAATACGGCTTCGAGAAGTTTATTAGAGAAGCTGGGTTTAAAATTTGAAAAATTTGTTAAACTTCCGAATGATGATGAAGAGTTGATGTATTACTCGATTAAGATTGCTTAAAAAAGATGTTAAAATCTGTCAACCTCTGATAGATTTCATCTTAAAACAAAACGAATATGAAGTGTCCACGTTGCCTAAGTGCTTTAAACGAAGTAGATATCAAAGAAGGTAATCTCAATATAAAAGTTGACCAGTGTACTAGTTGCAAGGGTGTCTGGTTTGATGCAGGTGAGCTAGATATGATTGATAATATCGTTGAGCCCGTCTTTCTTGAAACTCGCAAAATTCCAAGTAAATACGACCAACTAACGCCATTAGATTGTCCTTACTGTGACCTACATCCGATGATGGAAAAAGCACAACATCCTCGCGATGAAGAGGTCATCATGGATTACTGTGATACCTGTGGCGGCGTCTGGTTAGATGCAGGAGAATTAGAAGCTATCCAAAGAGAAAACTGGTGGACTTCGCTTTACAATCTAATAAAGAAAATGTCCTAATGACCATAAAGTTAGCTTATCAAAATCTTATTTCAACCCTAACGGTTCACCATTCAGAGGGAGAAGCGCACAGCATTGCGCGCATTGTTTTTGAAGATGCATTTCATGTCTATAATTTCAAAAAAGAAACAGAGCTACCTGACACTCAACTAGCTCAATATCAATCTATTAAAGCTCGACTAGCACAAAATGAGCCAGTCCAATATATTCTTGGTGAAGCTGACTTTTATGGCTTAAAATTCAATGTCAATCCGTCTGTTTTAATTCCCCGACCAGAAACCGAAGAACTCGTCGCTTGGGTCATCGAAACAACTAAAGATAATCCCCAATTACAGACAGTCTTAGACATAGGAACAGGTAGTGGCTGTATTCCGATTACTTTAAAAAAAGAGATGCCTCAACTCTCTGTTTCTGCCTTAGACGTGAGTGATGAAGCCTTGGAAACGGCTCTAGCTAATGCAAAAAAGAATGAGGTTGAAGTTGGGTTTCTTTGCACAGATATCTTGGATGAAAAGAACTGGGAAGTTTTGCAGAAATTTGATATTATCATCAGCAATCCGCCTTATATTCCTGTGCGTGAAAAAGCATTGATGCCACAACAGGTTCTAGAAAATGAACCGCATTTGGCTTTGTTTACGACAGATGAAGACCCTTTGATTTTTTATAGAAAAATTGCGAAATTCGCAAATATTCATTTACACGAAAATGGCTTTTTATTTTTTGAGTGCAATGAATTTAATGTGGAAGAAGTGCAACAGTTTGTAGTTAAAATTGGATTTACTTCAGTCGAAATCAAAAAGGACATGCAGGGAAAAGATAGAATGATAAGAGCGCAGGTCACGCCTGATAAGAATCTAGGAAAAACACAATAGCTAATACTTTTTCTTTAAAACTGAAAAAGAGTAGTGTCTAACACTTTTTACAGCTGTCAGACACTACTCTTTTTATAAGTTCAATCTAAATCTAACTTTTCATTCCACTTGAAAATAAAGTGTCCGATAGCCAGAGACGCCTTGAATTCCTCTTCTTACTCACAACCCAAAGCAACTCTCGATGCAGGGTCATTATTAGGAAAACAATTGCCAGACAAAACTGACGTTGGTGCATAGCGTTCGATATTTTCGTCCACCAAACTTTTTTCTAAGAATAAAACCAAATCATCCACTTCTCCTTCTGTCATATTTAAAGGATGAAATTGTGAGGCAATATTCTCCGCTGGAACCAGTGAATTTTCAGGAATACCTAAATTGAAATAGCGAACTACGTCATGCATTGTCGTTTTACTACTTCCGTGAAAGAAGTGCGTTCCTTCTGCAACATTGTAAAGTTGTGGAACTTTAAACTTGTGCATATCATCTTCCTTTTTAGTAAAGAATCCACGTCCAAAATTTCTTTGGTCGTCTGGTCCTGTGTTGAATGCCTCTCCTGTTTCGTAAAGGTTATTCACTCCCAAAGCATAAAAGTTATCCGCATTATTAAGCGCGGGAGAACTGTGACAACGGAAACAACCCGCTTTGCCAAAGAACAACTGACCTCCGCGTTTCTCCGCATCAGATAAAGCATCTTCATCTCCTTTTAACCAAGACTGGAAAGGTGCTTCGTTCGAAATTAAAGAACGTAAATAAGCCGAGATAGCTAAGCTTGTCGTAATTTCATTATAACGCTCATTTTCTTCTGTAAATGGAAAACATTCGTCGTATATTTCTTTGTAACCTAAAGAGTCTACCACTTCAGGATTGACAATCATACGGTGTAAATGTAAGCCCTCGATATTCTGAGTCTCTAAACCAGAAAAACCTAAATGGTTGACTTCTAAAGCTTCGTCCAAATCCCATAAGGCTTCTGTTCCTTCATTGGCATCTCCACCGCCAAAACTTCCACTCCAAGATGTATTTGTAGTATAAGCTACATTAATTAAACTAAGAGGACGCGCACCTTGTACATCTAATTCATCTTCTTCATATAAAATTGTGCGGTCGCGCATTTCTCCATTGTCACCAAATCCAATACCTCCGTCAGCGATACCTTGCACGCGTCCAGGCATAAAGCCTACTGCTGGTACGTGACAAGATGCACAGCTATAAAATCCTTCAGAAAACTCATATGTAGGGTCAAGTGCCAATCCTGTTTCAAAGAAAAGCATCTTACCTAAGGCTATTTTGCCAGGAGTCAATTCGTTACGAGGGTCTTGAGGAATACTAGATAGACTTGTAGATTCGGGGAGGATATAGTAATTGTAATCTCCAGTAGGAGACGTTTGGTTAAGAACTTTACGCAGTTTTTGGTCTAACGGGTCCGCCAACTGGTCGGAACTGCAAGACTGCAACAGCAAAGCACATAAGCATGCGAATAGTAATGTTCTGTTCATAGATCTGGATTATAATACATTCTTCATAATGTCAGCCGATTACAATTTGTGTAAAAGGGCTAACATCCTTTCATTTAATCAATATTTGAGGGATTTTGCTGTGTTATGGATAAGAGTTCTGTCTAAAAAAAATCTTTTTCTTTGTTCAAGGACTGCAAAGATAGGGGATAATCTGTTTAAATACACAAAACCACGCCATATTTTTAAATGATTTTTTCATATAAATAAAATCAAAATTTAACTTTATACCGAATATAAGGCATTATAGGGACTAAAGTCGTCTGTTTATAACAAAAACTGCTGTCTTCGCAGTCTGACGAAACATTATAGAAGCTTGGATTTTGTCGGTTGTATAAATTATAAATTCCAAATTTTAGCAAATGTTTAACAGGTTTTTCAGACCAAGTCAATATTGCGCCAATATCCATACGATGATAAGCTGGCAATTCAACATTACTCAAACCTGAATATACCAAGACACGCCCTCTAAATGGAAAAAATAAAGAAGGGGTAGCAAATAAATAAGATGCCTGTGGTGCAGTTGTCAATGCGCCCGATTGGTAGACAAATGTAGCATTTAGTTGTAGCCGTTTGTTCACTTCTTGATTAAAAGAAATATTGAAATTGTGCCGACGGTCTAGTCGATGACGGTAAGGAACTCCCTGATTACGCTCTTCGAAAGTACGCATAGACGAAGCCAATGTATAATTCGCAAATCCCGTAAACTTGCCACCTGTCCGCTTGATAGAAAACTCTAATCCTTTTGCTTCACCGTCACCCGCTACTACAGCATTTTGCCAATTTTCTGCATCAATGTTCTGAATCAGTCCCTCTTGAAAAGAAATAATATTTCTCGTTTCTTTAAAGTAAGCTTCTACTCCAAAAGTCCAATAATTCTCAGGTCTAAACTCTAGTCCTAAGGTATATTGCTCCGACTCAATGGGTTTAAATCTCGACGTGGCACTAACCCATAAATCTTCCGCACGCCCCTGCCCTGTCGTCGTCAATAAATGTACGGGCTGAACGACACGCCCCGCAGCACCCTGAACATAAAAATTTTCGGCAGCCATATAACTAAATGAAAAACGGGGCTGCCAAGCAACATAGACTTTACCTGGCGACTGAATCACCGAAAGATGGAAACCTGGATTGATGCGCCAGCGCTTATTTACAATCCATTCATCCTCTATATATGCGTTGTAGTCATTACTCCGCAAAGCTTTTCTGTCTACTATATTTTCGAGTCTCAGAGTGAATGTGTCGAGAGGTACATTTCCTTCTTCCTGTATGATTTGGGGCTGAAATTGGTGCGCAGTAAACCCTAAACCAAACAAAAGCAAATGCTCGCTCGAAGGGTGAAAGTCAAAATCAATTTTCCCAGCTATATCTTGATTATTAGAGTTAAATTGTTGAATTCGACTTAATGTATCTATGGCTATTCCCTCCACTCTATTTACCTGCTCGGCAGTGTTTCTACTTTCAAAATTAAATCGCGTATAGGTTAGTGTTGTATTCGCAAATATCTTATCCGTAAAAGTATGATTCCAACGTCCAGAGGCAATAACATTACCCCATCTGCGCTCTTCCAATAATGCAACATTGGCGGTCGTATCCACGATATCAGGAGCAGGAGCCAGAAAATTGCTTCTGACTTCCTCATTAAATTCATCGTTAAAACGGTCTTCACCAGAATAAAAACTGAGGTAAACCTTGTCTTTTTTACTAAACTGGTGATTAACTTTAGCATTAATATCATAAAAATAGTAGGAAAGTTCGCCTGATGTAGAGTCTGACTCCAGTCTATTTCTGTAAATTGGACGTGAATAAAAATCAATAAAGGAACGCCGAAAAGCCAATAAAAAAGAGCTTTTCTCCGCAACGATTGGTCCTTCTATCAGTGCACTACCCGACAGGGGACCAACCTCTCCTTCTCCCGAAAATTTTCGATTATTACCTTCCTTAGTACGCACATCTAAAACAGAAGAAATTCGACTACCATAACGGGCAGGGAAAACACCCTTTACGACTTTGGTGCGGCTGACTGTCGCTGGATTAAAGATAGAATACAAACCCAAGGTATGAGAGGCATTATACACTGGGACTCCGTCCAAAAGCACTAGGTTTTGGTCAACATTACCACCGCGGACTGTAAATCCACCATAGCCATCTGCCCCTGATTGTACGCCTGTCATTTGTTGGGCAGCGCGCACGACATCACTTTCACCAGCTATACCAGGAGCGTTTTTTAGTTGTTTTAGATAAATCTCTTCTGTTCCTATTTTTTCAGGTCCAGATGAAAAGGAGGCATCAGATGCATAAATGATAACTTCTGCCAATGTAATCGTTGGTGTCAACTCAAAATTAATGGATTGACCTTGATATAAAGTTAGTTTTTCGCGACGAGATTGATAACCTAAATAGCTAATTTTCAAAAGTCTCTCTCCTGAGGGCAATGTCAAACTATAAAATCCATAAGCGTTAGAGAAAGTACCTTTTCCAGAAATTGTATCCTGAATGGCGGCCCCAATCAGCGGCTCGCCACTGTCACCATCTAATAAATATCCGTTAATGGTCAAACGAGGCGACGGTGGTGGTTTAGGTTTCTCAACTAAAAGAATACGATTGTCTATGGAAAGTGTAAATTTTAAGTTTGTATTGATTAAAATTTCAGTCAAGATGTAACGTACCGTCTTACGCTTAACTAAAATACTCACTTTCTTATCTGTTGGTAATATAGAATTGCTAAAAGAAATATTGACTTGAGCAGCCTCTGTTAGTGCATATAACACATCTTCTAAAGACTCGTTTTTCGCCTTAAAATTTAAGGTGCGGTCTAATACATTTTGCGCCGTAGCGGAAAAATATAGAAGCGAAAACAATAGTATGAAAAAGTAATTTTTCAATTATTCAGATAGTTAAGTTTGGGCATAGCCTTTTTTAGACTCCGTAAAGGTTGGAATAATTTTACGTTTTCCCAAAGATGCGCATTTTTTGATTAGTAAGGAGACTTACTTTTCATAAAAAAGTAGTAAAAACGATAAATTAATACCAAATGTCATTCCCGGCATACATATTGCAATAATTCTTAATGTAATGATAAAATTTACAAGTATGCGGATGAACTTCTACGGAGGTTCATCCCTTTTTTTTGTTTTTAGCCAATCCGTCATAATTATCTGATAATTTCCTTCCTCTTTTCCCCTTCATTCTTATTACCTTCGCCCATTCCAATTATCTATACTTTCCGCTAAAGACTAACGAAAAATTTCATGGCAAAGAAAACTGCAACAAAACTCACAAAAGCCGCCAAACAAACGCCCTTGATGAAGCAATACTTTGCTATCAAGGCTAAGCATCCTGATGCTATTCTGCTCTTTCGTGTGGGCGATTTCTACGAAACTTTTTCGGAGGATGCTATTGCAGCGTCTAAGGCTTTGGGTATTGTATTGACTGCTAGAAATAATGGTGGAAGCAAGATTGAATTGGCAGGTTTTCCTTATCACAGCAAGGCTTTGTATCTGCCTCGCTTGATTAAGGCGGGTTACCGGGTGGCGATTTGTGAACAGTTGGAACGTCCTTCTAAAGAGAAAAAAATTGTCCGTCGTGGAGTAACGGAGGTTGTCACTCCAGGTGTTACTACGGATGATAATCTATTAGACCACAATCGTAATAATTACTTAGCGGCGGTATTCTTTGGCAAACGAGAACAAATAGGCATTTCCTTTTTAGATATTTCTACAGGTGAATTTTTGGTTTGTGAAGGTGACTTTGCTTATGTAGATAAGTTATTGCAGAGTTTCATGCCTTCAGAGGTGATATTTCCAAAGGATAAACTGGAACTCTTCAATCGTAAGTTTGGCGATAAATTTTACACTTATACTTTAGATGAATGGGTTTTCACAGAAGATTATACACGTGAAAAATTATTGGAACTCTTCGAAGTCCAAAACTTAAAAGGTTTTGGAGTAGAGAGTATGGGATTGGCCCAGATAGCAGCGGGCGCGACTTTGCATTATCTAGCAACGACAGAAAATAAGAACTTACAACACATTTCTTCTCTGAGCCGCATCTTGCCAGACAATTATGTGTGGCTTGACCGCTTTACTATTCGCAACTTAGAACTCCTCTACTCTCCACATGACGGTGGTGTTCCTTTGGTTGACATTTTAGACAAAACTTGCTCTCCTATGGGTGCGCGTTTGTTGAAAAAGTGGGTGGTACTACCTTTAAAAGCCAAAGAACGTGTCGAAGCACGTCACGAGATTGTAGGCTTTTTCTTAAAAGATGAAGAGTTGCGCCACGAGATTGAACTCCAAATCCGCATTATGGGTGATTTGGAGCGTCTAATCTCTAGAGTCCCTATGGGAAAAATAAGCCCGAGAGAAGTCAAACAATTGGAACGCGCCTTGACAGCAGTTAATCCAATTAAAGAAAAGTTATTTAAAACAGATTTAAAATCGCTGCACAAAATCGCAGACGGTCTAAATCCCTTACCCGTTCTTTGTCAAGAAATAGCCACACAAATCGTAGAAGAACCACCCGTCAATTTGAATAAAGGTGGTGTTATCGCGAATGGCTTTAATGAAGAGTTGGATGAACTGCGTGGCATCATCAAAAATGCGCAAGGTTTATTAGAAAACATCAGAAATAGAGAAGCTGAGGCAACTGGAATAGAAAATCTAAAGATTGGTTTCAACAATGTTTTTGGCTACTATCTAGAGGTTACGAACAAGCACAAAGGCAAAGAAATGCCAGCGGATTGGGTCAGAAAACAAACACTGACCAATGCCGAACGCTATATCACCGACGAACTTAAACAACTGGAAACCAAAATATTAGGTGCTGAAGAAAAGGTATTAGCGATAGAGACGCGCCTTTTTGATGAGTTAATTTTAGTACTGGGACAATACATCCGTCCAGTGCAACATAATGCGTCTTTAATCGCTCAATTAGATTGTCTAATCTCTTTTGCGAAAATCAGTCAACGCAACAACTACGTTCGTCCAAAAATGAATGACGGCTACGCCATAGACATCAAAAATGGACGTCATCCTGTCATTGAACAACAATTGGCGCTGGGAGAAAGCTATGTTCCTAATGATGTCTTTTTAGACAAGGATGAACAGCAGGTTTTAATGATTACAGGACCCAATATGTCGGGTAAATCTGCACTACTCAGACAAACAGCGCTTATTTCGCTTATGGCTCAAATGGGCTGTTTCGTATCTGCTGACAGCGCAGATTTAGGAATGATAGATAAGGTATTCACACGTGTCGGAGCAAGCGATAATATTAGTAGTGGAGAAAGTACATTCATGGTCGAAATGAATGAAACTGCCAGTATTATGAATAATATCAGCGACCGTTCACTCATTCTTTTGGATGAAATCGGACGAGGGACGAGTACTTACGACGGTATTAGTATTGCTTGGAGTATTGCCGAATTTTTGCATAATAATGGTCAGGTTCAACCCAAAACGCTCTTTGCGACGCATTATCATGAATTAAATGAATTGGCAGGACGTTTCCCACGTGTTCGCAACTTTCACGTGAACACTAAAGAGGTCGGGCAAAAAGTCATTTTCTTGCGCAAATTGACACCTGGTGGTAGCGAGCACAGCTTTGGTATCCATGTCGCCAAAATGGCGGGTATGCCACGCGCTATCGTCGAGCGTGCTTCTCATATCTTAGCTCAATTAGAAGAGCAACGCGTCAGTAAAACGGACGGCGAAGTGACAACACGAGACGGTATCAAAACGGTCAATCCAGATACGAGTGACATTATGGCTTCGATGCAATTGAGTATTTTTGAGACGTCTGACCCCGTGATTGGTAAAATAAAAGAGCAGTTATTAGATTTGAATGTGAATTCGATGACGCCAATTGAATGTATGATGAAGTTGAATGAATTGCGCGGTCTATTGGATGCCTCGTAATTCGAATTTTAAGAAGCTGTGGTAATTATGAATTTTCGGAGACTTGTTACTTATTTCTTATTAGGTTTTGCAGTATTCATGCGACTGCTGAGTTATTGTCGTAATCGAAGTTTGTTTTATGATGAAATAAACTTAGCGCGTAATTATGCGGAGAAAGACTATGCGCAGTTGCTCGGACATTTGGATTATAACCAACATGCGCCTCCGTTTTTTAATTGGGTCGTTAAGTTTGTGACAGATGTTTTAGGGATGAATGAATATGCGCTGCGCTTATTTCCCGTGGCAGCAGGCGTGGCAAGTATTTTTCTTTTTTATAAAATAGCAAAACGTTTTTTAAGCAATTTTCCGCTGTGGTTTGCACTTATCTTATTTGGTTTTTCAAGTTATCTTTTGGAGTATGGAACAGAAGTCAAGCAATATTCTACCGATGTTTTTTGGACTTGCTTGCTTCTCTACTCGGCTTTAAAAATTCCTTTTCATAACTTCAAAACTGGTATTTCCTGGGCAATCTTGGGCGCGGTTACTATTTGGTTTTCGATGCCTTCTGTTTTTATTTTGACGGGAATAGGTTTGCATTTTGCCTTTCTTACTTACCAGAAATACCCTTCTTCTTTTTTCAATAATATTAAAGGGTTACTATCTGTTATTGGTCTTTGGCTTCTAAGCTTTGCGCTTTTGTATCAAGTAAACTTGCAGCATAGCTTGGGTTCTACTCACTTAGAAGGCTTTCATGATAAATTTTTTCTAAAACTATCCGATTTATCACAAACAGGAGAAGTATTAGTCGGTATCATTAGAAGCATTGTTGGACATACTACAGTTCCGATAGTTTTCGCTTTCATATGCTTTTTTATAGGTATTTTTCGCTTATTTCAGAAAAAAAGAGCGGATTTAGTCTTACTTTTTATTCCTATTTTAGTCTGTTTCTTTGCCTCTTTTCTACAGCAATATTCATTGATTGTCCGCTTGACTGTATTCATGTTTCCGATACTCATTCTAATGATAAGTATTGGACTATCAGGAATTATTGAACAAGCATTTAAACTTTCCAAGGTTCCAAAAAATATACTTCTCGTACTACTCGCAGTTCTTTCCATTTCATGTTTGACAGAACGCTCTGCATTGAAGTATTTAACCCAGCCTTTGGTCAAGGAAGATGCACGAACGGTACTAGAGACCTTAGCAAAAAAAGACTTATCAAATGCGACTTTACTCGTGACAGCCTGTGGTAAGCCAGGTTTTTTATTTTACACAAAGTACAATGTTCCGAATATCGATATTGAAGCAAAAGCTATCGTCATTCAAAATGAAAATGAAGCTATTGTGGAAACTTTCGAGCGTGTTTCTGATACTTCCATTTGGGTCTTTGATAGTCATACTTTTGGGAGAGAATATAACTTGTTACAACAAGAAATTAAGTCGAAAGGTACTATTAAAGATAAGATTGAGAGTAAGAGTGCGCAGGCTATTCAATTGTAAATCCACCACTCTTTTAATTTTGGGCATAAAAAAACACCCTTTCTCACGAAGAGAAAGGGTGTTTTTAAATTTTCAAGTAATTACTTGAAAGGGCTGCTTACGAAATTTCACAATCGTCAACAAGAATTCCCAAAAGTTTTGTATCACCTTCGTCACATTCTTTTCTAGCATCTTTCTCCGTAGCATCAAGGATTGGAGTTTCAGTAACAGAAAGAGAAGTAAGGTTAGTACAAGTACAAGTCCAGTCTTGCTTTTCGCCACAAGATGCGAAAGTCAAAGCGATTAATGCAACTGGCAATAGTTTCAACAAGTTTTTCATAAAAATGAGATTTGATTTAAGTTATAGGTGCAAAGATGATTTGATAATAAAACCATAGCCTTGCGTGGATAACATTTACTCTTTTTCTCAAAAGAGCGAATTAAAAAATTATTTTTTTTTATAGATTAATACACTGTAAATGAAGTTTATATTAATTCACAGTCAATAACGGCAACGCCCAACAATTCGGTATCACTCTCGTTGCATTCTGATTTAGCCTTGGCTCTGCTCGTCTCTTCAATTATTATCTTAGTTGCTATTCCTCCCACCACAGATACACATTCACAAGTGTACTCTTTCGAACAAGAACTTAAAGTAAAAACAGTAAAAATGAAGGTAAGTCTTAATAGGCTTTTCATATTGCTTTTTTTTTGACTTGAAAAAAATTATACTGATATACCGCCCTAGCAAAAGACTTTACTGTAACGAACATAAATGTTAAAACGCGGCGCAAAAGTAATATAATTTTTTATATCATAATATTTTTTTTACTTTTTAGTATTTAACTTGTCAGAATAGGCATTTTAAAGTGACTAATTAAAGCTCTTTGCGTAAAGAGTCTAAAACTTCATACCTGTCGGCTTATTATCTATTGTTTTCATATTCTTTTTTTGCCAGTATTCTTTTAGTTCGTCTCCACTCTTCCTTTCTGTCCATGTAGTCAATACATTTCTATCCTCTTTAAATTCATAAAACGGAACGGCGTAACCGCAAGAAGTCTGCACTGCCTCTACTTTCATTACAAATATCTGTCGCATACCTTTGTCTTCTTTGAATAAAGCTGCATATTCATCCCATTTTGCATCTGGTCGATGAACTGTTTCTGCTGTACCGTAAAGACGCAAAATCATTGGATTTTTCTCAAAGGAACAAAACATTATTGTCATTCGATTTACCTCTAAAAGGTGTGCCGCAGTTTCATTGCCACTTCCCGTCAAATTGAGCCATGCTACGTGATTTTTATCTAATATTCGTAAACTATCCAATCCTTTTGGAGAAAGATTAACACGCCCTTCTTGAGCAGCTGTCGCTACAAAAAATATGTGCTGCTTCGCAATAAAGTCTTGTAACTTTTGTGAGATTTCCTTATATATTGTTGCCATATAAAATGAGTTGTTTGTTACGAATAGTGAGTTGAAATGATAGTATTTCAATACTCAAATGAGCTTCTAAATAGCCATCTCAAAACTACGGAAAATCCTCCGCATTTTGGCTGTTTGCTCACGTGGTGGCAAGCCTTTCTGACAAGTAATTTGCATATCCTTAATTCCTTTTTCGTTAAACAAATTCGATAAAGCTTCTTTGATGCTTTTACAGGTTTCAGAATAGTATTCGTCAGCAATATCAACATATAGAATAAGTTCTTTTAGACTCGTTTGCTCTGCCGCATAATTATCTAAATGCTCCCCTGCCCACACAATGCGACGTCGTACCAAATCAGGAAAGATATACACGAGTTCACCTACTTCATCCTCTCCTACTAAAACGTCGTCTGTTCGTCCTTCAATGCGCTCAATGGCTGTCATAGCAGAGCCACATGGACAGGGTGACTCTCGCAAGACTAGCACATCATTCAACAGGTACCGAATGACGGGTTGGCTCTTGCGCACAAAATCAGTAATAATTGGCTGAAAGCGTTGATTATCAATCATTTGCCTTTCAAATCGAATATTATCCTCATTGAGATGCATCGTCCCATACGCACAAGTATGACCGAGAAAACCCTCTGTACATTGATAAATTTCGGTTATTTTCAGATTAAAAACAGACTCTATTTTCTTGCGGTCAGCATCGTCTAAGACTTCTGCGTAGGAAATAATTTGAGTAGGAACGATATCTAATTTACCTTCTATTTTGGCGGCAGTCAAAAGCAAAAGCAAGGAAGGCTGAGCGCATAAAATGTCAGGTTTTCGCTGCTGCATACTACTTATGAGTTCCGCTATCGGTGCAGCAATATCATAAAATTTAAAGGAGAAAAAAGAAGATTGAACGGACTCATACAAATCACTATTCGCACGCAAACAAAACGCAACGTTTTGCTTCTTAAAAAGGCGCGGTTTTACAACTTTATAAAATACCGAAGCTGCCCATTGCGCGCGCTCATCTTCAGAGGCAATAAACAAGCCTCTGTTTCCTGATGTCCCAGTTGATAAACCTATTGTATAACCATTTATTTCGCTGTCAAATGTCTTATTCTTTTCGGCATCTACTGCCGACTTCATACAAGCGTCTCTATCCAAGCCAACGGTATTTATGCCATTAAAATGCGCCATAAATTCAGCCTTAGTGATGATAGGAAAACTGTCTATATCTTTTCCTTCTGAAAGCATCTTTTGATAGTAAGGTGCGGTATTCAAAATCTCTTTTTCAAAGACTTTTAATTTTCGTTTTTGGCGTTGTAATAACTTTTCTCTATCGTTAAATTTAGAGCGAAAAAATAAAGTCAACCAGTGTTTTATGATGCGTAATTTGAACATAAGGAAAGGGTTTTAAAAGTTGTAGAGATGTTAGGTTATAAAGCTGAAGAGTCTTCTACTTTAAATTCAACATTTGGTTCATGCTTAACTTTCATCTAAAACTTCGCACCGCTCAAAAGTCCTCGGACAGTGACAAGAAACAATCTCTACTTCTGGAAAACGATGCATAAAACCTCGAATTTTCTGAAAGGAACGCTGATATTCTTCCCAATTATCAATAAAAAGACCAACGATGCGAGACGGGTAAACATTTTTCTCTAGTGACTCTGATAGCCAAAAAGCATCAGCCGCTAATAAGGTTTTAGTATTAGTATCAGAAGTAAAAAGAGCACCGATTTGACCTCTTGCATGCCCAGGTAAATTTACAATCTGTATCGCTTCATCTTCAAAAATATCATAGTGAAACTCAAAAGCGTCTTTTCGACTCTTTCGCTCTGTCTGCTCAAAAAAACAAACGCGCTTCTCGAAGTCGACAGGCAATAAAGCAGGTACAATTCCTTTTTTTACAGCAGCAAATCCTTTCAAACTGTTCGCCTCCCGCCATGCCGTGCGACTACACCAAATCGTTGCCGTCGGAAAGTCTTTTAATCCCGCGATATGGTCTGCATGAAAATGAGAAATGATAACGTGCTTAATATCTTCGGGCTCTATCTTTTTCTTTGCTAATTGTGCTTTTACAGTCCACTCTTCTTTACAAACTACAGGTGTCGCTTTGGCATATATCCACATCGGCCACTTCTTTGTTTCATCGAAAAAGCGTGGAGAATATCCTGTATCAAATAAAATATAACCTTCTCTCGGATGCTCCCAAAGGACACAAGTTGCGTGAAACTTTATTTCCCGTAGCGCGCCGCCACGCATTGCAATGCGCTTTAGAGCGGTCGTGTAGCCTGTGGTTAGATAAATTGTTTTCAACTTTGTCATTTGTGAATGATGTTAGATGCTAAGATTGGACATTTGAAGTCTAAAGCTATAAAAAAAGCCCTTCACTCGTTAGAATGAAAGGCTTTTTTTGAAGAAAAATCTCTTTAGAGAATTAATAAGAATCTCTACTTATAGTTTTCCTCAAAGAAATCATCGTAACCTGCCAAAGTTTTTGATTTCAAAATCTGACGGTAGTTATTCTGCGTAACTGGATAAACCTTATAGCCTTCTCCTGCAACAAAATCACCTTTATTTTTCTCAATTCCATCATAGTATTCCATTGCTTTTGTCTTGTCTTTAAATCGACGAACAACAATCAACGGAATTTTTTCTTCTCCGCCACCTAAGTAAATATTGGAGATACGAAGCTTATCCAATTTATGGTACTTATTATGAAAATCACTCACTTTGACCTTAACATCAGTCAAAGAAACATCACTGTCATCAAAGACAACAATCATGTAGTGTAATTTATCTTCTTCAAATTTATAAGTACCAGCACTCGCTCCGCCAGCATTAACTGCTGAGCTCGAGCCTTTCACACCTAACAAACGCAAAATCTCTTTTGCACGTGCTTGTTCTGGTGCTTTTGGAAACTTAGCAACAACATCTTTCAAGGCGTTAACGTAAGCTTCTTTTCCTTGCAAGTTACCAATTGTCATCGCATTTAACAAAGCAAAACGCGGCGCCAAGGTATTCTGTGCGCCAAATTTACTTGGTACACTTTTCAATTTTGCTTCGACTGCTTTGTACTGACCATTCTTAAAATCAGAATAAGTTTCGTCGTAGTATTTATTCAATTGATAATCTTGGTCCAAGACATTTTTGACATAGTCTGGGTCTTTGATTACTCTCGCAAATGTTGTCTCTGCATAGTCGCTCAACAATCTATTTTTCGACTCGTTCGCTTCACGCGTATTTCCTAAATCAGTATGTGCAAGGTACAAATAATACAAAGCATCCGGTTCATATTCTGTATTAGGATTACGTTTCAATAAACCATCTAGAGTCTGGACAGTCTTTTCATTGTACGCCAATTTATCACGGTACAAACGTCCCAGATTAAACATCGCTTCTTCAATCTTCTTCTCTGCTGCCGCCTTTGCTTCAGGAGTATCAGGCACATCTTTAAAGAGTTTTTCTACATCTTCATCCGTGATGACTGTCTCCGCTAGATTGTCTACTTCTTCTTCTATTGTAGTATCACTAATCTCTTCTTCTCCCAATCTCCAATTATCTTTCAATGGGCGTTCTCCCCATTCTCTGATAAATTCTCTAGAACCTTTTTTCACCGAACGGTCATCATAAGCAAAGAAAGAACTTGCTTTCGCGCCCGCACGACCTGGCGTTATACTGCTTGAAGCTACACCTTTCCCATTCGCTTTATCTAAAATAGCTTGACGACGCTTCTCGTTTTCTGCTTTTTTGATATCAAAAGTACGCGTACGACGTTCTTCACTTGTCAATTTACTTAGACGAATAAGACTGTCTTGTAGTTCTATTTCTTGTAAATTTTCAGCAATTGCTGTCAAGTTTTTAGCGAAAGTCTCTGCTTCCTCGTAACGTTCATCGTTTTTTGGTAAAACGCCAATCGTCGAGTCAAAATAGTTTTTCGCATTTACATAGTCTTCTCTTTGCAAGTAGACATTTGCCAATTTATAAAACGCTTCTGCCTGATTTGCTTTATTAGATGTTGGAACAGAAAGAGAAGATTCTAAGTAAGAGATAGCCTCATCTTCATTCTTTTCACCAAAAGCAACTTGTGCTAAAGTGTAGTAGATTTGGTCTTGATACTCTTCGTTTTTGATGTCTTTCAACAAACGCTTCAATTCTTTCGTCGCTGCATCTGCGGTCATTCTTCCGTTAGAATACTTACTATTCAAGATATTTAACTGTGCCGCAAATTCCATGGTATAACCCGGGCGATATTTTAATGCACGCTCATAGCCTGCTAATGCCTCAGTTAATTGACCCGCTTTTTCATTTATTTGAGCGATGATATAAGCGTAACGTGCTTTATTCATGCGGTCTTCTTCTACCTCTATCGCTTTCTCTAAAAATGGGATAGCTTCAGCATATTGCTTTTGCTCTGTGAAATAGTAAGCACGAATCAATGGCAATTGGATAGCCACATCTTTAGAAATCTTAGGGTCTTTCTCTAGTTGAGTTAACTTGTTGTTTGCCAATGTCCAATTGTCACGCTCAATGTAAGTACGCGCCAACCATAAAATTCCTTCACGGTAAGCTGGACGGTGCTTTAAAAAGTAAGACTCTGGCTCTTGCAACATATTAGGCTCTTCCTTCTTCTCTACCGTCTTTTCCTCTTTTGTCTCCTCTTTCTTTTCTTCTTTTTTTCCTGTATTGACAGTTTTATCCTCGTCTTTTTTCTCCGTTGTTTTGCTTCCTGGGCGCGGAGGTGGTTTTGTACCTTTTTTTCTTGCTTGAGCGCGTGCTTTCTTATAAGCTTTATCCGCTTTCATCTTGGCTTTTTTCGCCTTTTCTCTTGCTTTTTTCTTTGCTTTGGCTTCTTTTGCCTTTGTTTTTTTAGCATCAGCACGCGACTCATCTCGAGCTTCGCGCTCTTCTTTCATCTCCTTGATGCGTTCCTTTCTGTACGCTTCCTTATCTGCTTTTGTCTTTGCTTCGCGGTCACGGGCACGCTTAGATAAAGAACCACGTTTTTTTAAGTCATTACTAAACTCAATTTCCATGAACTCAAAAGTCTCTTCAGCTGTCTCGTAATCTTGCTTTAGATACTGAGCTTGCCCCAATAATAAGTAACAGTCATCCGTCCAGTTTGCACCACGGTGCAAATTTACAGCTACAGATACCTTTTTCATCGCCTCATCCAATGCCTCTGCAACTCCCTGTGGATTATCAGCCTTAGTGTATGGAAAAATTGGTAAAATCTTGTTGTAATTATCAACATGCTGCTGCGTCAAACTTGCTTCACTTTCTTCCATCAATACTGTCGCATTAAAATAACCATTATAACGCTGCGTCGTATTGTGATAGACTTTCTTTAGTCCAGTATATTCGCCTTTCACTTTTTGGGTTGTACAACCACTAATCACCCAAACGGCGATTGTCAAAAAGGTCAATGTACTTATCTTTAAAAAATTCGTCATTATTCTGTTTTTGGTTATTCCCTTATTAATTACTAAGTTCCCAACACGTCTGACTTTTATTTCCTGAAATTTTTGACTAGCAAACTTATAAATCTAAGATTCTCTTATCTTAAAGTTCGTTAAAATTAGCCCATTTCATTAAAGTTTTACGATTTTTGTAGTCAAATCGCAATATCCAACTGTTTTCTTACGCAAAAGTAAGCATCCAAGTTGCTTTATTCAAGCTTGTAATAGCAATAAATAAACTGAAATTCATCATTTTTATTTCATTGTTAATGAAATAGTTGGCAGTTAATAACCGTCGGTCTATTTGAGTAAAACAAGACTTTGGTAGTTTGTAATGAGTAAATACTCAGAGCATTATGAGAAATTGAATCTAAAAATCAAGAATAGCTACATTTCTAAGGTAATTATGTAGTGACGTATTTCATAAATCGTCATTCATAACTTATCAGGTATCTCTTTGTCTTCGGCAACTGTCATACCAACAACCATACAATAAATGGAAGAAGAAGAAAAACAAAATAAATTTCAGGATTGGCTCGAACGCGTAAAGCATCCGTATCGTTTGGTGGTAATGAATAATGATACTTTTGAAGAGGTCGGCTCTTACAAGCTAACTTTACTCAATATTTATATTATTTTGAGTACCATCATTATGATGGTCGCTGTTTTTGTGGTTTTAGCCATAATTTTCACTCCTGCTAAGCAATTTATCCCAGGTTATGGTGATGTAAGTGCGCAGTCTGAGATGAAAAAGATATACGAATCCTTAGACAGTATAGAATATTATGCAGACGCAACGGATACTTACAGAGAGAGTATTCAACGTGTATTGACGGGTAACTCTCAGAGTGCACCAGATGAAATACCAGAGGATTTGACACGTGATACAGAGTTCTCTATTGAAGTCAGTGAGGAAGAAATGCGCTTGCGGGATGAAGTTGCATTGGAGACGCTAAATCAAAATAACAAAAAAGGTAAAAGCATCAATACCTCTCCTAATGATAAACCGCTAGAGCAATTATACTTTACTTCTCCTCTGAGTGGTGAAATAAGTGCTGCTTTTATGCCAGAGAAAAAACACTTGGGAATTGACATTTTAGCACCAAAAGGGACTCCAATTAAGTCTGTTTTGGATGGTTATGTTGTCATGTCTGATTGGACGCGTGAAACTGGACAAACTATTTGTATCCAACATGCTAATAATGTTGTCACATTCTATAAACACAACTCTACTCTACTTAAAAAGGCGGGAGAATTTGTAAAAGCTGGTGAAGCAATTGCCGTTATCGGTAATACAGGGGATTTGACAGATGGACCGCATTTGCATTTTGAATTGTGGTATAAAGGACAAGCTGTTGACCCTTCGGAGTATGTGAGATTTTAGGATTTTGGTTATTAAGTTATTGGTTACTAAAAAACCGTAGTAATGAAGAGAGCCTCTCGTCTTTGAACGAGAGGCTCTCTTTTATTTTGTCAAAATCAAATCCGTAATAACTAATAACATAATAACCGATAACTACAGTTAAAAATCACTAAAAACTCTCCCTGCATTTCGACCAGCGCCACCGTTTCCATCTTGAAATCCAGAACCCGCTCCATTATCACTATTCGGTACGCTGCGGTACATTTCGGTCATCCAACTCGGGTTATTAATCTCTCCTCGTGCAGTAGAGTGCAGCATGACATAATTACCTGGCGACAAGGATGGATTGTAAAAAATGAATTTTACCAAGCCTTGATTTGTCATCGGAAACTCATTGTAAGACCAAACTTCATAAGGTGGCGCAGACGGGTCATTAGACTCTGACACAATATCCGAAGGTTGTCCATACTTCATATAAACATATCCTCTATCCGTCTCAAATCCATAACCAAATCCCGAGTCAAAATTTTCGTCAATAGCTTGTGCCACTGCCATGTATTCTAGATAAGCATCGTAGGGTTTAACTGGATTTTGCTGCGCCCAATAAGTGAAAAGATAGATTTTTTGCGCTTCCAAATTCTGCGCACGAATCATCTCATTAATATTTTCACCATCAGAGTCATTAAGGATAACCGCGATAGCGCGGAGAGAGTACGTCAGCTGTTCTGGACTTAATTTCTGGACAAATTCATCTTCAATTGCCTTCTCCGTTATTGGTTCAGTTTCTATTTGCAAATATGGATTACTACGCTGAAAACGTGTTTTCTTTTGACTGATTAATTCATTTTCGCGATTACGAATCTCTACTGCTAATTCGTAATTCCCAGACTTGAGTTTAGTGATATCTGTTTGTAGAAGTAATGCTGTGCTTTGCTCTGCTTTTTTCCGTTTATGACCAACTGAGATTGGCTTTTGGAGTTTTTCATTTACAATTTCGGTCACGGTATAAGTGACCAAGTAGTCTTGACCTATTACTTTGTCCGCATTATAGATTTCACTGTAAAAAAGGAGACGATTAGCGCGTTTATTGTAAAAATTAAAAGCGAGTGGCTCTAGTTGCAAACCACTTTTTACGAAGATATTTTTCTCTTCTGTCTTTTTGTAGGAAGCCAATAACTGAATGTCCGACTGCTCTAATTTCTCTTCACTAAAATTAAGTTCAAATGCATCTTTGTATTCCGTAACAGCCTCTGGCTTATTTACGTCTTGCACTTTCACTTCTAACTCGTACGCCCCTTTAGGCAAAATAAATCTCTTTAAATCCAAAAAATCTGGTTGTCCTTTAGAGATAGGTCCATTCAAGACATATTTTTCAAATTGAATGATATTTTCACCTTGTTTGATGAGCATCAAGACTTCCACCGCCCCTTGTTGCTGTGTGCTGTCTATCATTTTATAGGTCAAAGTATTGCCAACAAGAAAAAGATTGACTTCGATATATTGGCTTTCTCCTGCTTTAAAAGTAGTGTAAGAGACATCAGTATCTAGCGCAAAAAGATGGCAAGTAAAGAAGATATAGGATAAAAAGAGAATGATTTTTTTCATGACATCGTTAGTTTTAGTTTTTTAGCTCTATAAAGTCTACTCGAGAACGTTCTGAAAATAAATTTTCAATCTCAATTTAAAAAGATAACTTATCCAATCCAAACGTTTCATCCCAAACTAGACATAAGTGTCTGACTTATTGCAAGCTATCCACTTGTTCTTCTTCCGCTATCCTAAAATGCATCACAAAGGGAATATTTCGCAACTCCACACTCAGTGTCATCGTACTATCTTGCAAGTTGCTAATAGCGTAATCTGTCGAGAGAAAATCACTCTGCGTATCACTGATTTTTAAAAAATTATCTTCCGTATCCCACTGCGCATTTTGAGCATTGCCGTCCAAATTAATGACGCCACTGCCATCGGCTTGCAGGTCGAAATAAGCGTCACGAAGCGTTTCTGTTTTCTTACCATTACGTTCCGCAGTTGTTAGTTCCCAACGCTGCGTCAACTGCTCCTTACTTGTATTTGGTTCTGTGTTTTGTTGCTCATCTCTACAGCCGGTTAATAAAAATCCTGCTGAAACTAAAAGTGCAAAAAAGTACTTATTCATATTTTTTTCTTAAAGGGTTTGTGTGGGTTCCTATTGCTTTCCTAACGGGATTGTAATACCTAAGAAGCTGTTTGAATTTAACTAACTATAAAAAAGATGTTTGCGCATAATCTCTCAAATAAAAACAACTAAAATCTAAAGCAAATTTAGTCCGTTTTCCGAATATTATTGCTGTTGTGTTGTCAACTTATAAAAGCTCTTTATTTTCATCAAATCTCTTTCTGCTACAAATTTCGTAAAATTTATTCACTTCTTCTCTAACAAGAGGAACATCTTAGATGTTAGATATAACAAGAAGTATAGACTATTTGCTTTGCTTAAAGTCTAATAGACTTGTTCCCCTTATAAAATATAACATCTTTTCTCTACATTCGTGGCAAGATTAATAGCATGAAATTCGGAAAATTACCTGACATATCAAACGTTGACTTCACTTTTCCTGATAAAAGAGAAGCGAATGCGGCTTTATTCTCCCGTTTATCGGTAGAAAACAATCCCCAAATCTACATCGGTTGTACTGGCTGGAGTATGAAAGAATGGGTCGGTCGCGTCTACCCTAAAGGAACGAAAACAAAGGATTATTTGCTGCATTATGGCAAACAATTCAATACGATTGAGCTGAATACTACGCATTATCGCATTCCGTCCTTAGAGATGACTCAAAAATGGTACGCGGAAACGCCGCCAGATTTCCGTTTTTGTCCCAAAATACCTCAGACAATTAGTCATCGCAATGATATGGGACTGACAGACGGGACTTTGCAGCTATTTTGTGAGTCTATAATTGGTCTAAAAGAGAAATTAGGTTGCTGCTTTATGCAAATGCCACCGTATTTCGAATTTAAGGATTTACCACGTTTGCGTTTATTTTTGGAGCAATTTCCTAAACAAATTCCTTTAGCCGTTGAGTTTCGTCATGAGAGTTGGTTTGAGAGTGAAAGTAATTTTTCACGCGCAGCCGAGCTTTTGACACAATATGGCAAAGCAACCGTTATTACAGATGTAGCAGGCAGACGAGATGTGCTACACAATCAACTAACGAACCACATTGCCATGATTCGCTTCGTCGGAAATGCGGGTGAAACGGATTTACATCCAACAGATTTTGAAAGATTAGATGCTTGGGTACAAAAATTGAAGGAATGGACAGCTAAAGGCGTTTCCGAAGTCTATTTTTTCACGCACGAACCCGATAATCTTTTAGCGCCCGAAGCAGCAGACTATTTTGCGAAAGCAACACAAAAAAATATATCCGCAACGACACGTGGACCAGAGTTTATTGATGAGAATATAGGAGAACAAATGTCGCTTTTTTAGGGGTCAGGGGCGAGGAGTCAGGGGTCAGGCGCAAATTTTGTCAACGCTCGCCTGACTCCTCGCACTTTACGCCTTAATTATATGAAGCCAAAGTACATTCTACAATAGCTCAATCAAGCTCAAGACAAAATAACTTTATAACTTTTCCTCATGGCAGAATCACCCTACATACACCGCGACGTTAGCTGGTTATCTTTTAATTATCGCGTACTACAGGAGGCAAAAGACCCAACGGTACCTTTATTTGAGCGCGTCAAGTTCATGGCAATTTATTCTAATAATTTAGATGAATTCTTTCGTGTGCGTGTGGCTAATCACAGAAATTTAGTCCGCGTAGGAAAAAAGACAAAGAAGAAATTAGATTACGACCCAAAGGCAACGTTGAAGGTTATTTTAGAGATAGTTGATAAACAGCAAGAGGAATTTAGCGATATATTTCAAAATCAGATAACGCCAGAGCTACAAAACCATGGTATTTATCTCAAACGTCGTTTAGATTTAGATGAGGAACAGCAAGTTTTTGTAGAAGAATATTTTCACCAAAAAATGCTCCCCTTTGTACAACCTGTTCTCTTACTTCGTAATAAAATCCGCCCTTTCCTCAATAATGCGGCACTTTATTTAACGATTTTGATGAAGGACAAGACGACACAAAAACAGCAATATGCTTTGGTAAAATTGCCTTCTGACCACTTACCACGTTTTACTGAATTACCTTCTCCTAAAGGCGAAAAACACATTATCCTGCTCGATGATATTGTACGACATAATGTGTCCTTTATGTTTCCAGGTTATGAGATACTGGATACTTATTCGATAAAACTGACCCGTGATGCGGAGTTGTATATTGATGATGAGTTTTCGGGCGATTTGATTCAAAAAATTAAAGTTAGTCTCAATCGTAGACATGTTGGACCAGCCTCTCGTTTTGTCTATGACCGCGCTATGACGGAGGAATTACTAGACCTTTTGCGAGAGACATTTGAGTTGACGAAGTTAGACTTGTTAACAGAAGGTCGGTATCATAATAATTTTGATTTTTTCAAATTCCCAACCTATGGTCTCGACCATTTGAAAAATCCAGAATTCCCCCCCCTACCACATACTGCCCTTGAAAAAGGTAAAGATTTTTGGAAGACAATTGCTAAAAAAGACCGTTTTGTCCATTTTCCGTATCACTCTTACGAGTCCGTTGTCCGTTTCTTTGAGGAGGCAGCAGATGACCCACAGGTGACGCACATTAAGATTATTCAGTACCGTGTAGCTGCCGTTTCACGCATTATGCAGGCATTGATAAAAGCAGTAAAAGCAGGAAAACAAGTTTCTGCATTTATTGAAGTCAAGGCACGTTTTGATGAGGAAGCAAATCTGATGTGGGGAGAAAGATTAGAGAAAGCAGGTGTTGTTGTTAACTACTCTTTCCCTGGTGTAAAAGTGCATAGTAAATTGGCTTTGGTACGAAGAGAAGAGGAAGGAGAAGCGAAAATTTATACTTATCTTAGTACAGGTAATTTCCATGAAAATACTGCAAAAATTTATTCTGACTTTGGGCTTTTCACTGCAGATACGCGCATCACAAGTGAGGTTGCACGTGTTTTTTCTTTCTTAGAAACGGTCAAGGTTCCAGCCCAAGATTTTGAGCATTTAATGGTGGGTCAGTTCAATCTGCGTAGTGGTATCGAAGCAAAAATAGACCGTGAAATTAAACATGCTAAAAATGGCAAAGAGGCACGTATCACACTAAAAATGAATAGTCTCCAAGACCCACAGATGATTGAAAAACTGTATGAGGCTTCGCGCGCGGGAGTTAAAATAAAAGCTATCATACGTGGTATTTGTTCTCTAGTACCAGGCATCAAAGGTTTCAGTGAAAACATTGAAGTAGTAAGTATTGTAGACCGCTTTTTGGAACATGCGCGTGTCTTCATTTTTCATCATAAAGGAGCTGATGAAATCTATCTATCTTCTGCAGATTGGATGACTAGAAATTTGAGCTATAGAATAGAGACTACTTTTCCGCTATATGACCAAGAGGTGCGCCAAATGGTTTTAGATATGATTGATTTGCAATTGAATGATAATGTAAAGTCGCGGATTATTGATAAGAAACATAGTAATGAATATCGGAAGGACGGGGAGGATATGGCGATTCGTAGTCAGGTAGAGACTTACTTTTATATTAAGCGGATGGAGGAGGGATAGTTATTGGTTATTGTGTTATTGGTTATTGGTTATTTCTTCTCAGGATAACCGATAACACAATGACTAACATCTCTATTCTGTCCAAAAACTACCAATGGAATACGTTCTGGCTTTTCCTCTGATGAGGACTCTCTCTCCTTTATTTTCGCACTGTAATGTGCCTCCTCTTTCTGAAATTTGCATTGCTGACAATTCGTTCTTCCCAAGTCTTAATGACCAAAATGGGATTAAAGAACAATGAGCAGAACCCGTTACAGGGTCTTCTAGAATCGATGCTTGTGGTGTAAAAAATCTTGATACAAAATCACAGTTTTCCCCCTCTGCAGTCACGACGACTCCGCCTGGGTCAAGATTAATTTGGTCAAAGGTTTGTCTAGCAATCTTGATGTTCTTTATTTGTTCCTCTGACTCGTAGACTAAGACGTAGTCTCTTGATTTATACACTTCCTTTGGTTGTATATTCAATGATAATCTGACTTCTTCTGGCAAGTCTGCTTTGACGGGCATTCGTGCAGGAAAGTCTAGACAGTAATAGCCATCTTCTAAAACAACTATTAAGTCTCCACTTAGTGTTTCAAATATTATTTCATCTTTTGGATAGTTTAGTATTGTTTTTAGACAATGCGCTGCGGCAAGTGTCGCGTGTCCACATAAGTCCATTTCAATTTCGGGTGTGAACCAGCGTAGGTGTATTTTATCGCCTTTGTCTATGAAGAAAGCGGTTTCTGCTACGGCATTTTCTTGGGTGATTTTTAGAAGGGTTTCGTCTGGTAGCCATTCTTTTAGAGGGACTATGCAGGCTGGGTTACCTCCGAATATTTTGGTGGTGAAGGCGTCTATTTGGTAGAGGTTTAGTTTCATGTTTTGATGATTGCAGAATTGGGAAAATGGAAATTTTAAACAGGCGGATGCTTTCCTACTAATTTCAATAACTCTCTTAGATTTACTAACTCTTCCCTATTCAAATTTAGACATTCTACAGTTGCCCGTCCTGTTGGTGTCAATCCGATAATCAACAAGGTATCATCACTCCAACTAAAGTGAGTTTGCCAGTCACATGTACGAGGATTAAAAAGGGGAACCGAAATGTCGCTGATAGGGTCTAGAAATTTTATCCGATTAGACTTGTCACTATTGCAGCCATGGCAAGAATAAGCTAAATTTTCCAAAATGGATAGCCCTCCAAGACTATAAGGTTGGATATGTTCGGTATCGAATGGACTTGGAGAATAAGAACGTAAAGCTTGGCAATATTCGCATCTATATTCAGCACGATTCGCTACTTGTTCTTTTACTTTAGGCGTTGGTTTGCGGCGCGACATCGGGAGTAATGTTAGGTATTCCTAAATCTTTCATTAATTTATCTAAGGAAACTTGACGTAGTCCTGCCAGTTCTATTAAGGCTTTTAAACGTACGATACCTTGTCTTTCTTGTAACTTGATGAGTAAGGATAATTCTTCCTTTTCTTCCTGCAAAATAATCTCTTCTTGTAGTCTTCCATAGAGGAAGGCGTAACGATTTCTCTGTTCAATATTAAACGGAGACTTATTAATAATTAGAAATAGCTCAGACTCTTTTTTAGAAAGAACTTTGGTTTTACGACGTGCGATTAAATCCGAAATCTCTTTGTAGAAAGACTCTAAAACTGGCGTTTCTAAGTCAGACATTCCGCGTAGGATGTCTTTTAGACCAGCCTTTTTGATGTATTTTGAACTTGATTTGCTCATAGTTTTTTCTTGATATTTTAATGTAAGTTAGGTGTTTTTGTTGGGTTGTGCAAATATATTTTTTTAGAGTAAATTTTAACAAACGGATAATTTCATTCTATTTCCAGGATAAAACTGTCATAAAGTTTAATTATCTCTTCTGCTAATTCTTGTCCCTTTGTACCTTCTTGAAAAACATATATTCCAACTTTCTCAATGAATTCTAAAGTCTTTTGAGAAGGGTTTAAAATTTTCTCTACTCTTAAATTTCCCAAATATTTAAAGTGTAATTTGCTATGCTTAATTTGACCTAATCTATCCTTTCCTACTACATTAATTCTTCTCTCTGCGAGAGCACCTTCCAAATTCTTTCTGTTTCTATTTACAAATATTTCTTCCTTCGATTGGAAATGTAACGAACCTTCACGTAATTCTTTTTTATTCCCCCAAGGCGTTAACTCTCTTATTTCCCCTTTTATTACGTTGATACTTTTCATAGCATGTTCTAAATTATTCTTTATAAAAAAAAAGGGAGAAAACAAGCCCCAGCTCATTTTCTCCCTCCCTACATCTCACCAAGAAAATCTAATTCCCAGGCAAACGCCTATTCTCCGTAGCACGCGGTATAAAAGGCTCTAACATCCCCTTATACTTATCCTTAAACTCTTTATCATCAATCTCATTTATCGCACGCAAAGCATCCTCTGCGGTACGTACCATGAGGCGGTAGTCATCAAAGAAACCAAAGTCATTCTCTGGGTCCATGAGTCCCGGTTCGAGAGACGAGTAAAAATTCAACCAATCTGCGGCTTCAATCGCCATGATTTCCAAGTGTGGCTTCGCTTTCTCTTTCGCGCCTGCCGCCATGTATGCATTGATGAGATACATGGTATTGTAATCATACGGGAAATTCATATGAGGGAAACCTTCGAAGTATTTGTCTGTCAAAGTTGCTGCACGTGTCGTATCTCCTTCAGAAATCATCTGACGTACCGTACGCAATAACGCTACACGGTGAGACTGCACACTTGGTCCGTAACTGTGGTCAACAAAAACATCTTCTTTATCAAAGTTTCCGTAAGCAAACTCTTCTGTAAAACGTTTGAAAACTTTATCTGTAGCCACACGACCTGCACCATAAACTTGACCGTACTGACGACGCTCATTGCTCATTTCGGTTTTAATCGGCACGATGCGCAGACCTAAACCTTCTAACTGCATGTAATCTTGTAAACCAAACATCTTCTCAGGGCGACAAGTCACCGCGAAATAAACGGGTCTGTCCCACAAGTTAGAACCAATAACATCCAAAATCGCCAATTCATCTTTTACCAAGTAGTTTTTCTCTGCTGGTAGGTTGATGTAAATTCTATCGACAATTTTATCCGCATCTTTAGCTGCCACCGTTCCATTTGCCAAGACTTTTTGCTTGTCAACAGGAATGTATAAACGACGCGTCGGCAAATAAGCCTTCGGACGACGTGGGTCGTTGTCAGGATTAGCGATGTCTTTATTGATGAATTCCAAAGCTTGTTTGACACTCATTTCTTTTACCTGTGCTTGCTCTACGATTGGCACTGTGTTACGATTATTTCCGCGATAAGACGCAGACGAAACTGTAAAATTAACCGCTGGTGACTCATTTGTCTTGCGACGCAATTGCTCAATATACCAATCTACAGCAATCAAACTCAAATTCGCCACACGTACATCTGTACGGATTTCTTCCGTTTCCTGTGCGTACCAAAGTGGGTAAGTATCATTGTCTCCATAAGTGAAGATGATAGAACCTTGGTCTTTTTCGACAGAATTCAAAAAATTCGCTGCGTAATCACGAGATGCCGTGATATTTCCACGTGTATGGTCATCAAAGTTTTGAGTACCCATGAGGATAGGTGCCAACAAAACAATAGCTGTCGCTGCAATAGCAGATACTTTTCCGCTTGATTTTAGATTATTCTGCAATACCTCAAAGAGGGCGAGTACGCCCATTCCTATCCAAATACAATAAGTCAGGAAGGAACCGACAAGAACGTAATCCCGCTCCCGGGGTTCATTTGGAGGCTGGTTGGAGTATAAAATAATTCCAATACCCGTTATGATAAAGAGCGATAAAAGCGCAAGGGCTTCGTTCGGTCTTTGTTTGAAATGGAAGAACATACCCAACAAACCAAAGATAAACGGTAATCCGTAATAAAAATTACGTGCTTTGTCATTCTTGATTGTATCTGGAATTTCTGACTGCTCATATAGACGTGCTTCGTCTAAAGGCGTGATACCTGACATCCAGTTTCCGTCGCGCACATCCCATGAGTAGTAACCTTGGTCCGCATTTTGACGACCAACAAAATTCCAGAAGAAATAACGCCAATACATCCAACCTACCTGGTAGCTAAGTGTAAAGCTGATATTCTCTCCAATGGTTGGTTTTCCTGTATCTCCACCACGCCACATTTTATAAATACCGGCGCGACTAGCTTGACTATCTTGCATACGTGGGAAAAGCTCTAAGTCTCTCTTATCCCATTTGTAACTTACTTTTTGGTCAACAATTTCATACTTATCGCCAACTTGACCGTAACGTGGTGTTATGTCTGTTGCAATTGGATTGGCGCCATACCAAGGTCCTTTTAATAACTCACGCTCTCCATACTGCTCCCGATTGATGTAAGGAATCAAACGGATGGGGTCACTTGGCGTATTCATGTTGATAGGTGTGTTTGCATTCGCACGAATGACTACAACTCCTACTGTTGAATATCCTAATACTAACATCAAAGCCGCTGCAGTTATCAACTGCAATACTTTACTGTTTCTTTTATGTGCAAAATGGAAACCAGCGTAAATGATACCTCCAATAATCAAAATCAAAGGAATAACGCCTGTGTGGAATGGCATTCCCAATCCATTGACCATCATCAATTCTAACTTAGCCCAAAGCGTTGGTATACCGACAACAATCATTTTCTGAACAACAATAGCGAAGAAAAGAACCCCAGCCAATGCAGACAAAATCATACCAAGGAAGTTATGATTTTCGTATTTTTTGTAATAGTAAAGCATTCCAATCGCTGGAAATGCCAACAAACTCAAAAGGTGAACACCAATAGATAAACCTGCCGCATAGACACAGAATATTAACCAACGGTCAGTTTTTGCTGTATCTGGCAATGAATACCATTTAGCAGCAGACCAAACCACCAATCCTGTAAAGAAGGTTGACATAGCATAAACCTCGCCTTCTACCGCCGAAAACCAGATAGAAGAACAAAATGCTGTCGCCAAACCGGCTACCAAACCCGCGCCACCTAAGGCTAAGTCTTGATTTTCATCCGTACGCCCGTCACGTCCAACCAAAGCCAAACGTCCAAACATACCCGTCGTCCAAGCCACAAATGCCGCCGTAAAGGCCGCACAAACACCTGACATCAAGTTAACGGAAAAGGAAATCATAGCAGGGTCAGAGGCAAACCAATCTGCAGGCAGCGTAAACATACGACCAATAAGAATGAAAAGTGGCGCTCCTGGAGGGTGCACAACTTCTAACTTATAAGCTCCTGTGATAAACTCTCCACAATCCCACAAACTACCGACACGCTCGGCTGACATGTAGTACACAACTAGGGCAATGGCAAAAACTATCCAACCCGCAATTTTATTAGCTTTGGTATTCATACAATCTCTTAACTATGAACTATAAACGATTTAACTATGAACCACTTTACGCATGTAAAGAGTTCTTGTTTTCTTTCTTCCTCTCGGAAAGTTGCAAAAGTAACAAAATATTATGGAGAATAGATATTTGACGGGTGAGTGGTTGTATTTTTGTTTGAAGTGTGGGGATTGGGGATTCTTTTTGAAATTAAAATCGTATATTTGAAGATAAAAAAAGAAATATGCTGCAAACGAGTTTATTAATCGCACAGACCGTTTCGACTTTGGAAGAATATCTGGAGTTTGAAGAAACTGCTGATGCAAAGCACGAATATCACAAAGGAAAATTACACAAGATGCCAGGAGGAACTTTCAACCACAATAGAATTGGGCTGAATGTTGCCTTTCTACTTAACTTATTTTTTGACCAAGAAAATAAGGAAATCGAAGCTTTTTCAAGTGATATGAAAGTGTATTCCGAAGCACTTGACCGTTCCTTTTATCCAGATGTTTCTGTGGTTATTGGGGAGCCACAGCAGGTAAATTCAAAAAGTGCGTCTATTTTTACAAATCCAGTTTTATTGGTAGAAGTTTTATCAAAAAGTACGCGTGACTATGATATGACGAAGAAGTTTGGACATTATCGTAGTATTCCTAGTTTCAGCGAGTATGTGATTATTGAGCAAGACCGTTTTTTTGTAGAAGTGCGAACTTTGGCTGATAAAGAAAGAATGCTTTGGGATATTCAGCAGTATGAAAATGTGGAGGATGAGGTTTATTTGCAATCTGTTGGTTGTCGGATAAAATTAGGGGATATTTATAAGCGGGTTAAGTTTGAGGAGGAATAAGAAAAATTAAGATAAAAAATATGTTACAAACAAGTTTATTAATAGCACAGACCGTTTCGACTTTGGAAGAATATCTGGAGTTTGAGGAGACTGCTGATGCAAAACACGAGTATCACAAGGGAAAACTACACAAAATACCTGGAGGAACTGCCAACCACAGTACGATTACTTTAAATATTGCTTCCTTCTTGAAATATTAATGCGTGGTAAAGGCTTTAAAGTCTTCAATAATGATATGCGTGTCTATTCCGAAAAATTGGATAAAGCCTTTTATCCCGATGTTTCGATGTGTACTGAACCTGTTGATTTTCCTAATATAAAAAGTAAAACTCTTTATTCTAATCCTTTAGTTTTGGTGGAAGTCCTCTCGAAAAGCACGTTAAATTATGATTTCGCTACCAAATTTGATTACTACAAAACTTTGTCTTCTTTTAGAGAATATGTCTTAGTTGACCAATATGAAAAGTTAGTGCAAGTACGCACACTTATGGACGCAGAACGGGATTTGTGGGAGATAAGATTGTATCGAGAAGAGGATGAAAAGGTTGTTTTAAAATCGGTGGATTGTGAGATTCCTTTTTCTGATATTTATGAGGATGTGGAATTTGAAGAGTAATCGTCTCATATTTTCACTTCCATATCTCCCACCCCCTATTCTCATACCATTTATTCATATGAGAAGGATTTGTCAAAATTTCAGCTCGTTCGACCTTAATAATTCTACACCTCGCCCCATGCCCCCCATTATTCATATCGCCTAAAAAGAACTCATTAGTTTTTGGATGATACATCATCCAAAACTTATCGTATTCGCCAAAAGAAATAGTGAACTTTACGAGTTTATTGAATTCAGAAGGTGAAATATCATATGGAATATTTATAATTAAACTTTCATAATAGCACCCTACTTCTTGACGGTGACTCATAAATTCAGTGAATTTTTCAATCGAGCTTATATCATTCATTTTTCTTCTTTTAACAATGAACTAAGGATACATTCCCTCTTCAGCTAAAATACGCCTCAAAATAAGTCTATCAGGCTCATTAACACATAGCAATTTTATCGTCGCTTGCCCAATTGGGGTCAAACCGATAATTTCTCCATTTTCTGTTTGGAAATGTTCTTTCCAGTTTTGTAATCGAGGATTAAAAAGAGGTATGATATTTTGATAACTACCAAGAAAGGTAGCCAAATCTGTTCCTTTGTTACTATTACAGTGAGGACATGCTAATGCTAAATTTTCAAACTCATTCCCGCCACCATGCTTTAGGCTGACAATGTGCTCAATATGAAAAGTCAAAAAGCCAAAACTTTGATGTAACAAACAGTATTCACACTTTTCATTAGCACGTGCTCTAACTTTCTTTTGTAATTTTAGGGGGATAGCTTTTCTCATGCGCGCGCCAATTTCACAGCTTTCACCTTAGCCAAGGTAATTAATAAATCCAAAGCTAAAAGACGTTCCAATTCAACTGCTTCTTTTGTAGAAATTATACCTTCTTTCTTTTTCAAAACTAAAATTTCTACTTTCTTTGACACCGCTTCTGGTGCTTTAATCTTCATTACCTGTGCAGGATTGAGTTTAGCCAATAGTTCCGCCACATCTCCAAATATATCTTGTGTAGTCATAAATTGATTTATTTTTATGCAAAATACAGAATTAAAATCAAAATACCTAACAAGAAGAAAGATATATCAATACAGATTTTTCCTTAACTCTCCCCTAATTTAGAACAATTCCACCCCTTTTTTTCCTTATTTTTGCCCACTTTTCGTAAATCACGTCAAAAAAAAGATAAGTTCAGCGAACTAAAACCTTTTGAATTTGTGATTTTAGCGTAAATTCGCACGAATTTATTCAGACCTAAAGTATTTACACCCGATAAAAGGAACAAAAAGCCTTTTTTTGCGTCTAAAAAATAACGGTAATAGTCACTCACAGACTTCCGACCGATAACTAACAATTAACAACTATTACAATATGGCATTCGATATCGATATGATAAAGGCGCATTATGCAGCCTTGCCCGGAAAAGTTGAGGCAGCCCGCAAGAAATTGGGTCGCCCGATGACGCTCACCGAAAAAATCTTGTACTCTCACCTTCACACAGAGTCTCCACTTACGCCTTATGGACGTGGAAAAGATTATGTTATGTTTGCGCCTGACCGTGTAGCTATGCAAGATGCAACTGCTCAAATGGCACTTTTGCAATTTATGATGGCAGGTAAGGACAAAGTAGCTGTCCCTTCGACAGTTCACTGTGACCACTTGATTCAAGCAAAAGTAGGTGCTGATAAAGATTTGGCAATCGCTAATGATGTGAACTCTGAGGTTTACGATTTCTTGTCTACTGTTTCTGACAAATATGGTCTTGGTTTCTGGAAGCCAGGCGCAGGTATCATTCACCAAATCGTTTTGGAAAACTATGCTTTCCCAGGTGGTATGATGATTGGAACCGATTCGCACACACCCAATGGTGCAGGTCTTGGGATGATTGCCATCGGAGTAGGTGGAGCTGATGCAGTGGATGTAATGGCAGGTATTCCTTGGGAGTTGAAAATGCCTAAACTCATTGGAATTAAATTAACAGGAAAACTAAGTGGATGGACTTCACCTAAAGATGTCATCCTTAAAGTTGCAGGAATATTAACAGCGAAAGGTGGCACAGGAGCGATTGTAGAATACTTTGGAGAAGGGGCAATTGGAATGTCTTGTACTGGTAAAGGAACCATCGCTAATATGGGTGCTGAGATAGGAGCTACCACATCAACATTTGGCTATGATGATTCTATGTCCAGATACCTTAGAGGCACTGATAGGGAAGAGATTGCAGATGCTGCTGATAAGGTAAAAGAACATCTAACAGGTGATCCAGAAGTATATGCTGATCCAGAAAAATATTTTGATCAAGTAATTGAGATAGATCTATCTACACTTGAGCCATTATTGAATGGCCCATTCACACCAGATAGAGTAACGCCAGTATCAGAAATGAAAGCAGAGGCTAAGAAAAATGATTGGCCTACAGAATTAGAATATTGTCTAATTGGATCGTGTACTAACTCTTCTTATGAAGATATATCAAGAGCAGCATCAATTGCTCAACAGGCAATTGACAAAGGGATCACTGCCAAGTCTCAATTAACGGTTACACCAGGATCAGAGCAAGTAAGATTTACGATTGAAAGAGATGGATTAATAGAAACACTTCAAGGGATGGGTGCTAAAGTATTTGCAAATGCTTGTGGGCCATGTATAGGACAGTGGGCAAGATTTAGTGATCCTCTTAATGCACCAAAAAATAGTATACTACACTCCTTCAACAGAAATTTCTCAAAGAGAGCTGATGGTAGTCCTAAT
>CALDUB010000202.1 GCA_937923465.1 uncultured Saprospiraceae bacterium | reverse complement strand
GCAGGTGTAATGGTTCTTATCTTTAAGCCTTACCGTGTGGGAGATTTAGTAGATATCCAAGGTACAGTTGGACACGTCGAAGAAATTCAAGTATTCAATACTGTAATCAAATCATTAGATAATAAGAAAGTTATCATGCCTAATGGCATCGCGACTAGTGGTATCATGACAAACCTTTCTTCTAACGGTAAGCTTCGCGTTGATTTGAACGTAGCAATGCCTTACGAAGAAGATTTTGATAAAATTCAAGGTATCATTCAAGGTGCTTTGGCTAAAGTAACTGCTAAATTGCCAGATACGCCGACTATCGAAATTGAAAAATTTGATGAGAATAACATTCTTTTAGCTGTTCGTCCATATGCGACACCAGAAGCTTATTGGGATGTTTACTTCAATTCTTACAAAGAAATTAAGAAAGCATTTAGTGCTGCAGGTATCGAAGTTGCTTACCCAGCAAGACGTATTAAAAACGTTTAATCTTACCTAGTAGATTACAAAAGAACCCCGAATACTCGTCTGAGTATTCGGGGTTTCTTTTTGTACTGCTGTAAGTGTATTTTATCTTACAATCACCAAAGGCAGACTCATCATTCTAATCCCGTCTCTCTGTACATTCACAAAGTAAAGTCCAGGTTGAATATCTTTACGTAAAGGCATATCCACGACATTCTCTCCAGCACGCAAAGTTACCTGAGATTGCTGTGTCGTTTGTCCTAATGAATTTAACAAAACAATAGTTGCATCGACATTTTCTTCTCTATTATCCAATGCAATCTGTACAAAATCAGTCGTCGGATTAGGATAAACGCGCGCACCTTCTTCAAAACCAGTCGGCGGTTGTAAATCACTCAAACTTGCTAAATCGCCAGACTCGCGTTCTCCACTTTCTGTCGGGTCAATAGTGATTAAGTAATCTTCTGTTTCTCCATAGTAATAAGCATCACAAGCGGAGAACCAAGGGTTTCCATAGTTCATTCCGATGCGCATCCGATAAGTGCCTGCTTGCACATCGTGAGGAAAATAAAAGCGTCCGCCAGCGCTTCCGCGTCGCCAGTAGCGTGCCCAAACCCACTCGTGTGCATCGTTAAAATCTCCGTCACGGTTGTAATCTACCCAAACTTTATAATGACGTGGGTCGTTGTAATTACTCTGTGGGAAAACACGAAAAATCGCTCGGTTTTTACCTGACATATCAAATGTAACATCCGTATAGTCTCCAAAACCATTGTCATTTCCCGATGCATTTTCTTGTTGTTCACCGTCCTTATAAAAGGTTACTTTTCTGATATGTTCGTAGCTACTGTCGTGTGCGCCACCTTCACAGTATTCCTCAGGTAATGGAGGTAGTGAATGACAAGGTGTAGAGAAAAATACATTTTCCATTTGACGTACTTTCGTATTACGCATGAGGACATCTGCTAATTTTGTATTCTTAATTTCAGATTTATGACCTTGTAAGATTGGATTGTTTTGAAACCAAAAACGGTCACCATTTCGCAATGTCTTAAATTGGTCATAAAGTATCTTTGTTAAAGACTCGCCAATACTTGAGTTTGGTAAGTTATCTTCTGAAATCATACCAACCCAAGCGTCAATTTTGTTAATATTACCGTCGTAAGCTTGTGCTAGTTTTTCTTGTAACTCTACATTAGAAGTAATCTGGGAAAACGCTGTAAATCGTTGTAAACCAATGCTTTCGCGAATAGTATTGTAATCAGAAATACCGTGGTCTCGTCCGCGCTGAATATTTAAAGTCGCTAAATCTAATCCGCCCGAGCCTGGAGCCCCAAACAAGAAATTACGGATATCGTCAATTACGAAGTTATCAATTTCTTGCTGAGTCTGCGTTTGTAATCCTTTTAAAATCCCCTCTAAACCATTGTTCCAAACGACCTCTAGATTAAAGAAAGCATCCCGCAACGAAATTTCACCTGTAGCGGTTACGTCTCCAAATGAATACTCTGCGGCTTCGCAGTTTTCGTCGACAATCGGAATAAAACTAGGCAACATAGAGTGTCCCAAACGATAAGCTGCTGTTGAAAATTCATGTGAAAGGGTAGGGTCCAAATTTGGATTGTACTGTGACGACCCAAAACTTGGTAAACCCAAAGCTGGCAACGCCTCATTATAAGTTATTGATTGAATAATACCGATAACTTTTGCTCTCGCAAATTGATAAATTTCTTCATCATTTGTATATCCAGCACTTTTTAATTCTGTACAAATACGATTGTGTTCTCTTACAAAAACAGTATGTAATGTCGTCAAAGTTGGCTGTTCTGCCGCACGCACATCACCTGCCACATACGAAACGATGAGTCCGCCGTCGCGATTTGTATTCCCTGCCATTGATGGCGCATTCGGGTCAATCGGTGCATCAATCTGTCCAGTTGTCGTATTAAAAGGTAAGAGCTCTCCATGTGTATCAGAGAAAGAAGTCTTTAGTTGACCGTTAGTAAATGTCCGTAGCCAGTTTGCGCGGTCTTCGTCACTGCCATAGACCATAGAGCCGTCAATCCACGCGGTCAATTCATTTTCATGTTGTATGACCCCGTCAATTTCTATCGGTAAAGAACGTAAAAATGGAAGAGTAACCTCACCCGTGTAAAATGGGTCAAAATAAGCATCTCCTAAAGGGACAATAATTTCTATTTCCTCCTCACTTTCTGCAACAATCGTGATATCATGGTCGATAAATTGTAACCAAGAATACATAAAAGAACTTAACCCACGTGCATCAGGAAGGTCACCTTCTTGATTACAAATGAGATTAGAAATCATACGCGGATTTGCGAAATTGAGCATTTCGTTATTAACATCATAGCTCGCAGGAGACAGACGATGAAAAATAGAACCTGCTGCACCCCACATCGGATTTTGAAGATTATTGCAAGTACCATTATAGCTCCGAATGTTTGTATCTGTACACGTTGTTTCTTGACAAGTCGTGTTACAATTATGTGCAGGTGCCGTACCTGAAAAAGGTGTGGCTGGACATTCTTCTTGAGCAGAAATTGGCGATAAGAACGTAGCTCCTGCGCACAAAAGACTGAAAATCAGTTTTTTAGAAAGCATTTGTTGAAGTGTTTGTTAAAAAAAAGATACTGAAAAGGGGGGATGGAAAAATGCTGAAAGAGGGGAATACTTTGTGGAGGAACAAAATATGAAGATTTCAACAGTCGTTATCAGTGATAAATAAGAGGTGAATTTGCACGGTAATAAAAGTGTCCGCTTAAAGACGTAAAGGTAGGGATAAATTAATTTGGAAGGAGAGTAAATCGCTACCCAGAAATAGGTAAATTGGATAATCGAGTGCTTATACTAATCAAAAAGGTGTGTAAAAACCATCTGGATTTATTCGAATAGACAAAGGTAACGACCTATTTTTTTCAAAGTATTGATAAACAGGTTTTAGACTCTTCCAAAAAGGGTTGTTAGAATTCTGTTTTCCATATTTGCCTATATTATTGATTGACATTTTAAATGGAAAAATATGGACAGGTATTTTTGATTGATTAGCGGACTTTGCAAAACTGGCGAGTAGGTATAATTCCCGAATTTTCTCATTCGTAATCGGGATACAACCCACGGTAACGCAGCCACCATGCAAGAAGATATCACTTCCGGGTTTTTCTTTATCAGATAGGATTAAGTCAGATGCATTAGGGTAGTTGAGACCCAAAGACAGATGAAATTTACTTTTGGGATTAAATCGATTGATGTGATAGACACCTTCGGGTATTTGCAGGTCACCTTCTTTGCGTTTTGGACCTAGTTTGCCGCTACTTTTACAAAAATCATAGCTTTTAAAAAGTTGAAATTTAGCATCCTTTTCTGCCTTTACCCATGCTTCTAACTTTTGTTCTTGCTTGAAGGCTCTAATGAATAATCTGACCGTATTTATTTGAATATCAGCAGCTTGTAAGTCTTCTTGTAAAGGTTTGCTATACTGATATTCTGCTAAGTCGAAAGGGGAAAGGTCTGGTAATTTTTCTTCTGTTGGCATAGCACAGGCTTGAATTATACAAAGTGAGAAGAGGAGGAGTTTTTGCATTTTTTTGTTTTTTACCACAGAGGCGCGAAGGCGCAGAGTGTTGCGGGTACTCCGCGCCTTCGTGTCTCTGCGGCGAAATCTTACTCAATCACTAACTTCCCTTTCTTCATTTGCCCATTTACACTAAAAGTAAGGTCATAAGTCCCTTTATGCATGTAGAACTTATCATTTTTCGCTGCCTCTAGTTCTATCAATTTATCGCCGTCTTTACGCTTAGAATTCAGATATTTCTCATATTTATCTTTTAACTTTTTATCAAAAGATAAATCAGTAATCGGATAGTTTAAGCCTTTATCTGATTGATAATCAAATGATTGTAGAATCAAGCCTTCTTCAGTTTTAATAGTTACTTTAACCAGTCCGCTATTTTTTAAGTACAAAGGCAATTTAACCTCAGGTACAGTCGGCTCCAACCATTTACTCCAACTACTGCCCCAATTGCCACGATACTTAACCTTCGGCATATCAAAAACATACAAATCTTTTTGTAAAATACTATCCTGTAAAAGTTGTAATTCTTTGATATTCGCCGACCAAATCGAACGCCCATGCGTTCCTATAAGCAAGTCTTTCTCGCGCTCCTGTACAACTAAATCGTGCACCGCCACCGCTGGCAAACCACCTTGCATACTCATAAAAGAACTGCCGCCGTCTAAAGAAATATACAAACCGTGGTCAGTCCCCACATAAAGCAAACTAGCGTTATCTGCATCTTGTTTGATGACATTTACTGACTCATCTGGTAAGTCTGTCCCAATCTTCGTCCAAGTTGTTCCGTAATCTATACTTTTATAAATCATCGTCGAGAAATCATCCCAACGGTAACCATTCAAAGCCGCAAATACCGTTGCTTCGTCATGTAGAGAAGGAAAAACTCGAGTAATCCACATGCGTTGAGGTAGATTGTCGCTGATTTTCGTCCAATTATTGCCGCCGTCTTTACTGACATGAATGTTGCCGTCATCCGTTCCGACATACAACAAACCAAAGCGCAATTTACTCTCTTCTATGCTCGTAATTGTACCATAAGCTACATCTCCTTTGATGCCACCATTCGTTAAGTCGCCACTAATTTCTTTAAAATCATCGCCTTGATTAAAGCTGCGATGCACCTTGTTTGACCCAAAATAAATGATGTCTTCATTATGAGAACTAATCTTAATTGGAGCTTGCCAATTCCAGCGGAGAGGACGTTCGCCCAAGTCGTGTTTTGGTGTGATGTATTTTCTGCTTTCGGTTTTTGTATTGATTCTAAAGTAATTTCCAAACTGATATCCTGTGTAAACCGTCGCATTGTCACGCGAGTCAATTTCGACATGCATTCCGTCGCCGCCCATGATTGACTTGTAGCCGTAGTGTCCCGAATTGTGCCAGCCTACGCCTAATTTATAAGTGCTTTTTCCCATCCAAACACCATTATCTTGCAAACCACCATAAATATTGTAGGGCTTCGCATTATCAACATTCACAGAATAAAACTGACCGACAGCGGGCGTATTACACTTAAACCAAGTTTCGCCGTCGTCGTAACTAATATTAATCCCACCGTCATTTCCGTTGATAATATGTCCCAGGCGATTTGAATTTAACCACAGTGCATGATGGTCAACGTGTACATTACTCCGATTAATACTCTTCCAGTTTTTTCCACCGTCATCTGATGTGAGGATAGGAACACCCATGATGTAAAGCTTATCAGGGTTATTAGGCAAGGCACGGATTTGTGCAAAATAGTAACCGTAAGAATAGAAAATATTATCTAAATAATCGTCGTGCGTTTTTTTCCAAGTTTCGCCGTTGTCATCGCTTCTATATACCTCAGTACCAACGACTTCAGTGTCAAAAAGAAGAGAATTTGCAGTTTCTAAATATTCGGTCAAGGCGATAGGTTGAAGTTTTCCTGACTTTACCATTTTCTTGACTTTTTTCTCTGTATATTTCTCTGGAAAGTTGTTTGATTTTAAAAAATCTGATAATAACTCTGCATCTAATTTTCCAAAATCAGCAGCACTCATTGTCCGAAATTGCTCTTTTGTTAATTTATCAGACTTCTTTTTGTTTTTATCTTCTGGGCGACGATTATAATTATCTAAGACTGCGAAAATGACATTTTTGCCATCTTTTTTACTCATCGTCAAGCCAATCCGCCCCGTTCCTTCACCCGTCGGAAAACCTGATTTTTTAGTTGTCGTCAAAGTCCAAGTTTCGCCACCGTCCGTACTTCTATGAATGCCACTACCTGCACCACTTTCTTCAAAATTCCATGCGCGACGCGTCCGTTCCCATGTGGCTGCATATAGCTCATTTGGATTGGTCGGGTCGATAATGAGGTCAATAGCGCCCGCATTATCATTGACAAAAAGCGTTTTATTCCAAGTTTGACCACCGTCCGTAGTTTTGTAAATACCACGGGCTTTATTAGGCGAATACAAGGCACCTAAGGCAGAAATCCACGCCACATCTGGATTGTCAGGGTGCAAGACAATGCGTCCGATATGCTGCGTCTCTGGTAAGCCTTTATATGACCAAGTTTTGCCACTGTCATCACTACGATAAACGCCAACACCCGCATAACTACTACGGCTAGAGTTGACTTCGCCTGTTCCGACCCAAATTACATTTTTCTTCCAATCAACCGCAACAGCGCCGATATTAAGTGTATTTTGTTCATCAAAAACAGGTTTGAAATTCGTTCCATTGCTCTCCGTATAAAACAAACCTCCCGATGCGTATGCCACATAGAAGTGCGTCGGGTCCTCTGGATTTACAGCAATATCCACCACACGACCACCAAAAACCGTCGGTCCAACAGACTTAAAAGGTATATTTTTGACTAATGATTTTTCGTGAATGGCATTTCGCTTTTCAAAGGAAGCCAAACGGTCTGAGCCGATGCTGGCTGGCGGCTGGGAGACTTGCGCCAATAGGGTAGTCGTCAAGAAAAGAGAAAGGAACAATGCGAGATTCTTCATGTTTGCTTTGTGAATTTTTAAATTTTTCACAAAGTAGGGAATAATGGGAATAATCAGAAATTAGGGTTTGTAATAGTCGATTTCGTATTCGCAAACATGAGCCATTTTATTCTCCAAATTGTATCTATATCTTTTGATACGGTTACCATTTGCGTCTCTAAAGTTAAATTGTCGGAAAGATGAGTTGTAAGTGCTATACAGTACTTCTATTATATCTTCTCCGTCCATTCTTGTAATCGTCTGACTATCTCTGCTGCCGTCGGGAGACTTAAAAGATTCTGTTTTTATCTGTGTCAAGCTATCAAACTTTGTGGTTCGCGTACCCATAAGTTTATTATTTTTATATGCTTTTAAGCTTATGGAACCGTCCAACTCGTAAGTAAATTCTTGCTTATGAATTTCTTTTCTATTAGAATATTCTATAAAAGACTCTTCTATAATAATTCGATTTTGTTCGCCATATTGTCTAAATTTATATTTCTTATCATTTTTGAAAATGACGACGGACTTATTTTTATAATCGTAGGCATATCTTAATATTTCGGGAGGAGAATCAAATCCTTCTACTGTTTTTATACGCATTAAAGCGTTGTCAAATTTATCATATTCAAAAACAGACTTAGAAATGTAGCGGCTTGAAATAGCCTTAGAGCTTCTCATTCGACCTGTCGCAGTGTATTCCGTAAAGTACTTAAGTTTTCCTCTTTTTTCCAAAGCAGCGTCTACTTGCAACGTATCAAAAAGAGGGATAGAATATTCATATCTTGTGACAGAATTCACTTTTTCATTGTATTGAGTTTCATGTGCTCTATTTTGAAATTTCTGCGAAAAAACAAAGAAAGGTAGCGTTAGAATTGCTAAAAGAGTGAAAATTAGGTTTTTCATTTTTGATAAATGATTTAATTTGAAAGTAGGAATTCATACTTTCTCTAACGCTTTCTTTTTTACGGTATTGTTTTGTTAAAATTCTAATTCCTCTGTCTATCTGGATACAAATCCTCTCCACAAAACTTACAATAATTCGCATTATCATCATGTCCGTCCTCTCCACAATTTAAACAAGCCTGCGTATTCGTAGATGCCGTAGCTTCTTTTATCAACTCAGATGAAACTATTCCAGTAGGTACAGCAATCACAGCATAGCCCAATATCATGACTACCGCTGAAAAGAACTGTCCAATTGCCGTTTGCGGAGCAATATCACCATATCCAACTGTTGTCATTGTCACTATTGCCCAATAAATTGAACGCGGAATACTGGTGAAACTTTCATTCGTTTCGCCCTCTATTACATACATTATCGACCCAACTATCGTCACTAAAATAATAATAAAAAATAGGAAAATAGAGATTTTTGTCCGACTGGCTTTCATCGCGTCTACAATGACATAGCCTTCTTTCATAAAGTGACCCAGTTTGAAAATCCTAAAAATTCGCATCAAACGCAAAGCACGAATAACTACAAAAAAGTGCGTTCCTGCGAAAAAATAAGCCAGATAAGCAGGCAGAATAGCCAGCAAATCAATAATTCCAAAGAAACTCGTAGCGTATTTCATTGGACTGCGTACAACATACAAGCGTAGCAAATATTCAATAGTGAAGATAGCCGTAGTCACATATTCAATAATATCAAAAATAGTCGCATACCTAACAGCTAAATCACCAACACTCTCTAACATAACGACGAAAACACTGAATAAAATCAAGAGAATCAAACCAATATCAAAGGTTTTTCCCACAGGCGTATCTGCCTCGAAAATGATTTCATGTATTTTTTCTCTAAATGGAGATAACCTTTCGTGTTGTTGTGTTGGCATTTTTTTGTGTAATTTAACCTGTTTTGATGCGGATTTTCAAAATATTCTTTCACCTTTGCAGTCTCGTTTTCAGACAACAATTGTAACACTTTTTTCGTAAAGTAGTGAAATAATCGTGTATTGAAATTTTAACGTTTTTTAAAAAGTCAAGTTACAAAGTAGAATATTTATTTACTTTGTGTACTTTGATATGGTAGAAAAACAATTTAACGAATAGAAGAATGAAAGTTTTGGTTACTTGCCCACCTATGTTGGGTTTAATAGATGAATTTCGCGCAACTTTCGCGGACAAAGGTATAGAATTAGTGACTCCAAAGATGGTACAAACGCTATCTGAGGATGAATTATGTGAAATTTTACCAAAAATGGACGGTTGGATTATCGGAGATGACCCAGCAACAGAGCGCGTTTTTACTGCTGGAAAAGCTGGTAATTTCAAAGCAGCTGTAAAGTGGGGCGTAGGTGTAGATAATGTAGATTTTAGAGCTTGTCGTAAGTTGGATATTCCAGTCATCAATACTCCCAATATGTTTGGAGCAGAGGTAGCGGGTATTGCTGTAAATTATGTGCTTGGTTTAGCTCGACAAACCTTTTTGGTGCACCAAGGTGTTAAGGAAGGAAAGTGGCTTAAACCTCCTGGTATTTCATTGTCAGGACGTACTGTCGCGCTCATCGGTTATGGTGATATTGGTAGACAGACAGCTAAGAGATTACATGCATTTGATTTGAAAATTAACGCTTATGACCCTTTTGCGAAACCAACGCGTGAGGAAATGAAGCACTACGACTTTAAGAAGTGGCCGAGAGATTTAGGAGATGCTGATTTTGTTGTGATTACTTGTGCATTGACCGCTGATACGAAGCATATGATTAATGCGGATTCGATTGAGCAAATGAAAGATGATGTACGGATTGTCAATGTATCTCGCGGTCCAATTATTGACGAAAAAGCTTTAATTGAAGGCTTGAAAAGCGGTAAAGTACATTCTGCAGGCTTGGACGTTTTTGAAGAAGAACCTCTACCAATGGATAACGAGTTGCGTACTTTTGAACGCAATATTTTTGGTACACATAATGGTTCTAACACCGTGGATGGTGTACGTCGTGCTACGGAACAGGCTATGAATTCAATGTTTGAGTTTTTGAAAGTAGATTAAAATAAATATGAAATATCAGATATCAAATATGAATGTGCAAAATTTATATTTCATATCTGATACTTTATGTTTCATAAAATTTTTTATGAAAAAAGTTCTCATTACTGGAGTTTTAGGAGGAATCGGAAGTGCAATGGCGCGTAAATTCCGTGAAGCAGGCTTTTATGTTTATGGACTAGACAAGCGTGGAACGAGCGATGAGCCTTGCGACCGCTTTATCCAATTTGATATTCATGAGTTTATTAGGAATGTGGAATATCGAATAAAATATGTTGAAATTTTCGATAAAATTATTCCTACATTAGACGTTTTAGTCAACAATGCAGCGGTGCAAATATTGGACAAGACAGAGAATATCCGTTTGGAAGATTGGCAAGAAACTTTGAACGTAAATCTTACAGGACCAATGCTGATGAGTAAAACTTTTTTGCCTAAACTGGAAAAAGTTCATGGTTCTATTATCAATATCGGAAGTATCCATAGCAATCTAACCAAGCCGATGTTTGTCTCTTATGCCACTTCCAAAAGTGCTTTGATTGGCTTGACAAAGGCAATGGCGGTTGATTTAGAAGGACGTGTCCGCGTGAATGCGATTAGTCCAGCAGCTATAGAAACGGATATGCTGCGCGCTGGTTTTAATAATGACGAAAGCGCCTTAGACGAACTTAGAAAAATTCATCCTGTCAAGCGCATCGGTTACCCAACAGATGTCGCTAAATTGGCTATTTTCTTAGCATCCGAAAATTCAGGCTTCCTTCACGGGGCAAACATTACTTTGGATGGAGGAATAAGTAGTGTACTGAAAGATTTGTAGAAAGAGAGGAGTCTCCAGTCAAGAATTCGACGATTCATAAAGTCTATTGTTATCTAATACGGCTCGCGCGTTCTTAAAGATTTAGGTTCTTTCACAATCACTGCTTGTCCCGCAACGCGAGGGGATTTGTCAAAGAACGAAGATTTAAACTTAGGTTATCATCTGACATAAGGAACACTTCCAAGGTCAACTGACAACCGATAACCGATAACTAACAAATGGCAAGACCAGCAGGTACATTATTTAGTATTAACCTCTTAGAAGGAAAGGGAGGAATTAGGGAGAAGATTTCGGATGCGCTTTACTATATTAATTGGCATTTAAAATATGCCAAAAAACTACGTCAATTTAAAGACAAACATAAAGGACAAGATTGTTTTATTATTGGAAATGGACCAAGTTTAAATAAGATGGACTTATCCTCTTTGGCGAATTACCACACCTTTGGATTGAACAAAATATTTTTGATGGAAGAAATGGGCGTAGACCTAAATCTAAGCTACCTCGTCTCGGTTAATCAACTAGTCATCGAACAAGCTCACGAGCAATTTGAACAAATGACCTGCCCTACCTTTCTTTCGCACACCGCTGCGCATGGAGTAGTTGCTGACAAATCTCACATACATCGCTTACATACGCTCAATACGTGGTCATTTTACGAAGATATCACCCAGCCTATCTGTGAAGGTTGGACGGTAACTTATGTGGCTATGCAGATAGCTTACTATATGGGTTTTGAGCGGGTTTTTATCATAGGTGTTGACCATAGTTTTAAGCAAACAGGAAGCTCTAACGAAACCCAAACCTACGAAGGAGACGACCAAAACCATTTTCATCCAGATTACTTTAAAGGTCAAAAATGGCAATTAGCAGATGTTTATGGCTCTGAGTGTAGCTTTCATTTAGCAAATTACCACTTTAAGAAAGACGAAAGACTCATTTTGGATGCGACAGTAGGAGGGAAACTAGATGTTTTTCCAAAGATTGACTTTAATGAAGCTCTTAAAATTGCGAGAAAAAAATAATATCATGAAAATAGCGATTATTGGATACGGTAGAATGGGAAAAAGCATCGAAGGCTTAGCAAAATCAGCTGGGCATGAAGTTGTTCAAATATTTGGGAGTACGAATCCCGAGGAATTTACTATCGAAAATCTTAAAAAAGCGGATGTAGCTATAGACTTTAGCTTACCTCATACCGCTTATTCTAATATTACAACTTGTATAAAAGCAGGAGTGCCAGTAGTTTCAGGAACAACTGGTTGGTTAGAAAAATATGAGGATGTCAAATCTGTGTGTATAGAGCAAAAAGGCGCTTTTTTTTATGCTTCTAACTTTAGTATTGGCGTCAATATTTTTATGGAAATAAATGAACGTCTAGCTGAACTAATGAATACCCAGACGGCTTATGATATATCCATGACCGAAATTCATCATACTCGAAAATTAGATGCGCCCTCAGGAACGGCCATTACCTTAGCAAAAGGAATAATGGAGAATGTCGACCGAAAATCAGATTACAGCTTAGACCAGAGTGGAGAGAAAGACTGTATTCATATTGATGCAGTGCGTGAAGGCGATGTGCCTGGGACACATATTATCAGATATCAGTCAGAGACTGACACTCTAGAAATCAAACATGAGGCACATAGCCGTATAGGATTTGCCAAAGGAGCCATCTTAGCCGCAGAATGGCTAATTGGAAAAGAAGGTGTATTTGGAATGAGAGATATGCTTAGGAGTTCATAAATGTGTATGGGCATCTATGACAGTTTGATTAAAAATGGCGCAAAAATGAATGACCATTTTTGCGCCATTTCATAAATAACTTAAACGTTTTGCGTTAATAATCAATAACTTACAATAGATGACTTTTACCATGTTTTGGTTATCTTGCTAATATCCAACGTCTAACATCTTTCGTTCAAAGTCCAATAGTGTTAAACCACATTGATTTTATCATTAAGTAGAAGGTCCCTAAACTTTCTACCAATAGGAATATCTAATCCACTTACCGAGAGCATACTATTTACTGTATCAACTGTATCTATTAGATTTAGTTGTACAATGTATCCTCTGTGGACTTGAGCAAAGTCTTCAGGGTTGAGTTGTTCCATAAAAGCTGTTAAAGAAATTTTTACTGCATATTTTTTGCCTTCTATAGTATTGACAATACAGTAGTTTCCTTCCGCATTTATGAAATGGATATCCTGTTGGTTTACCTTGACTAATATACTGTTGCTGCGAACAAAAATATTATCCTTCATCTGGTTCTATTAAATACGTTTTTTTACGTCACAGAATTCGTCTATGACATAAGCTGAAAAATAAGTGTTGTAGTATTCCTAACTGATGAAAAATTTCACGAAGTAGGTTATTTTAATGGTTGAGTGGTTAAATTTTATTCAGGTATTGTAAAACAAAAAGGTGATTATATATTTTATACTAACGCTTCTAACAAAAAATATTTATTCAAAAAAGGTCTACATAACAGGGGCAATATTAGGTATAATTTAGACATTAGTAAGGCTTTTATTGGTGCAAAGGTGATAAACGACTTGCTTTAAAGTTTAAAAAGAAGGAATGATTGTTTAGGTCGTTCTATAATCCTGCTTAGATATAATTTTTGAGACTAAAAATACTGAATTTTAGAAAAAAAGATTCAGAATTTATCATTATAGACCAATTAATTCTTTATTTCGTACTGAAAATACTTTTAAAATACTAAGAATGTACAAAGTTAACATTGAAAAATTCGATATTTACGATATTCTCTGTTTATCAGATGATAAGTCAGGCTCTTTCCTGAAAATTGTTCCTGAAAAGGGTGCTACTGTTTTTGATTTGAGACTAGATAGTCAAAATATTTACGATGGATACAGAACATTTGAGGATTTGGAGAATCTAGCATGGGGTCGAGGTATATTATTGGCTCCATTTCCAAACAGATTAAAGGAAGGTAAATATTCGTTTGAAGGTAAAGATTACCAATTTCCTGTCAATAATCCTGAAACAGGGACCGCACTACACGGTTTTATCAGTCTATTAGAATTTACCCTTGGAGAGGTTGAAACAAGTGACCAAAACTGCTCTGTATCCTGCTACTCTCAATATGACGGACGATTTGAGTATTTTCCTTTTCCTTTTAAAGCTGAGGTAAAGTATTCTTTAGATAATAAAGATGGTTTTAAACTACGGTTTTCTATTGTTAATTGTGGAAAATCAAATATGCCAATAGGGCTAGGTTGGCATCCATATTTCAGTCTTGACGAAAATGTAGATGATACAATATTAAAACTTCCAAAGCTAGATATAGTTGAAATTGACGAAAATATGATTCCTACAGGAAAGGAGACGCCCTTTACCGCTTTTGAGAAAGCCAATAAGATTGACGATTTTGTTTTAGATAATTGTTTTTCACTAGATAAAAAATCTAAATTGGCAACAGTTGTATTAGAAGGTGAAAAAGGAAGACTCATTTATACTCAAAAAACAGATATTCCTTACCTCCAAGTATTTACACCACCTCATCGTGAAAGTATAGCTTTAGAGCCAATGACCTGTAATGTTGATGCTTTTAATAATGGGCAGGGTTTGAGAATCTTGAAGCCAAATGAAACGATTGAGCTAGTCTGTCAAGTGAAATTAGAAAAAAAAGGTAGAGAATATATATAAATTTTAAGAAGAAGAAAAAATTGCATATGTTCTATTTTGCAATTTTTTTATGCGAAATATTCAAAAATGTAAAGCTTTTTAATGGAGAAGTAAGTTTTTTTCCTATCTTTCCCCTTAAACGGAAAATGTACTAATTTGCTAAGATTTGCTAAGTTCATTCTAATATTTCCGTAAGGAACGCGGTATAAATAGATTCAGAATCTGAGTAGAGAAGTTTTGTTTTCAATTTGGGCTCTGAAAACCGCGTATAGCCTAGCTAAATAAGGATTTTCAAAGTGCAAATTGGGAGCAAAAAATCCTGTTCAGATTCTG